>JAERML010000008.1 GCA_016844425.1 Bacteroidota bacterium | reverse complement strand
GTAGGGGGAATGGTATCGTTGACGCAGGCAAGGAGCGCAGCAATGGCTTCAATTGCGCCTGCTGCGCCAAGCAGGTGGCCGGTCATGGACTTGGTGGAGCTGATGTGGAGCTTGTGAGCGTGGGCTCCAAAGGTTGTCTTAATAGCAACGGTCTCACTGATGTCGCCGAGGGGAGTGGACGTTCCATGAACATTGATGTAATCGACGTTCTCGGGCTTGATGCCGGCGTCGTTCAATGCGCGTTTCATGGAGCGAACTGCCCCCTCGCCGCCGGTAGGAGGCGCGGTGATATGGTGGGCATCGGCAGTGAATCCGATGCCGACGAGCTCGACATAAATCCGAGCACCACGCGCCCGTGCATGCTCAAGTTCCTCCAGGATCAACGCACCGCCCCCCTCGCCCATGACGAACCCGTCGCGCTGCTGGTCGAACGGGCGACTTGCCTTTTCAGGCGCATCATTTCTCGTGGAAAGGGCCTTCATCGAGTTGAACCCGCCAAGGCCCATGGGTGTGATTGGCGCTTCCGATCCACCACAGACCATCACGTCTGCATCACCGTACTGGATAATGCGGTAGGCATCCCCTATTGCGTGCGACGCTGTTGCGCAAGCGGACACGGTCGCGTAGTTTGGGCCTTTCAGACCGTGCTTGATGGAGATATACCCGCACGCGATATCCGGGATGAGCATGGGAATGAAGAACGGGCTAATGCGTCGTGGCCCACCTTCCTTGTAGTTTGTGAACTGCGTATCGTACGTCATCATACCCCCGATACCAGAACCGTACACGACGCCGATTCGGTCGGGGTCCATATCCTTCAACGGCAACGCAGCATCTGCCACCGCCATATCGGAGGAAATCACGGCGAACTGCGCAAACGGATCCATGCGTTGAGCTGACTTGCGGTCTAGAAAATCTGTTGCCTTGAATCCCTTCACCTCGCATGCGAAGTGAGTGTTGTACGCCGTCGTATCGAAATGGGTAATGGGCGCAGCTCCGCTCTTGCCGGAAACCAGTGCATTCCAAAAATCCTGAGCATTCAGTCCAATTGGAGTGACGGCACCAATGCCGGTGACAACAACTCTTCGCTTAGCGTTCATAAACCCTGGCCTCGACTCTCTGATTCGCAACGCATAGACATGCCCTTTCCCCGAGGATCACGCCATTCCCTCTAAGGGACGCCGTAGCAGCAGTGTTATGCCGTTTTGGACTTTATATATTTCACTGCGTCGCCGACGGTGCCAATCTTTTCTGCATCTTCGTCCGGGATCTGGAGATTAAACGCCTTTTCGAACTCCATCACGAGTTCGACCGTGTCCAACGAATCTGCGCCGAGATCGTTGGTGAAAGAGGCTTCCGGAGTGATCTGTCCATCGTCAACTCCGAGTTTATTGATAATGATCTCCTTGACTCTTGCCTCTATGTCTGCCATGACGTTGACCTCCTGTGTGGTGAAAGTGGGAATGAAGAATCCAGTATCTGAACAAGTCTGAGCTACATCGTCATACCGCCGTCAACGCAGAGAACCTGGCCGGTGATATAATCCGCATCGGAAGAAGCAAGGAAGCGGACAACGCCCGCGATCTCATGGGGCTGGGCTGTGCGTTTCAACGGAATCAACTCGGCAAGGGCCTTCTTTTGATCGGCGTTCAGTTTGTGCGTCATGTCTGTTTCGACGAATCCGGGCGCGACTGCATTGACCTGAATATTGCGAGAACCGAGCTCTTTTGCAACTGATTTTGTGAAGCCGATCAGTCCCGCTTTTGAAGCAGCGTAGTTTGCCTGACCCGCGTTTCCTGTCACTCCAACAACCGACGTGATGTTGATGATTTTGCCCGCGCGTTGTCCCATCATCGGGCGACATGCGGCTTTCGTAAAATTATAAGCGCTCTTCAGGTTGTTGGCGATGACAGTATCCCAATCCTCCTCACTCATCCGTATCAGCAATCCGTCCCGCGTGATACCCGCGTTGTTCACGAGGATGTCCAACCGTCCGCAATCCTTGATGACTTGCTCCACAACCTTGGTTGTCTCTGTAGAAGACGCTGCATCCGAGGAGTACGCAAACGCCTGTCGACCTTTGGCGCGTAGATCCTTGACAAGTTCTTCTGCAGCGGCGGCCGAACTCTTGTAGGTGAATGCAACCGTAGCATCAGCATCGGAGAGAGCCAGAACGATCGCCTTTCCTATCCCTCGTCCGCCCCCTGTGACGAGAGCAACCTTTCCATTCAATCCTGTCATAGGTTCTCCCCCACCGGAACGCGATGGCCGGTCTGGCTTCGTCGCGCATGGTAGTGCGATTCCAGCTCCCGATATCCATCATCACCAAGAAGATGGATCAACTCTTCCTTGCACGCCTCAAACAGCGGGACATCAAACTCATTGGTGACCGTGCAGCAGGTCTCTTCACTCTGCAACATGTCGTCGAATAAAACGACTCTGTTGGAAATTTCAATTGGGTAGAGGATGCAGAAGAGAGGCTTCAGCGCCCATTTGTCCATCCCCTCCCCGACGGCGGCGACCTGCAACGAACACCAGCCCTGCTTGTTCAAAAATGCACACTTACCATTGATTTCAGTCGTCCCGACACAACGGCCGGAGGCGAAATCCGAATCATCTGACTCATGGTCCTCGAACCAAAGTGAATCATCGGTCGTCTGCGTCTCATCCATGTGCTTCTTGATGAGGTCTTTGTGCGTCAGAATTCTATCGCGTTCTACAACATCGGCGTAAACGCCTCCCTCACAGCAAACAGCCGTACACCGACAAGGTCCGCCACCAGCAGGCACGCCGTTTTCAAGAAGATCAGGGGAGATCGTATACTGCTTGACCTGAATATTTTCTTCGGTCATACTCACTGAATAGCTGGTTGTTTAAGGTCTGTGAACTTGTCGATGTTCGACACCATCACGCCTGGCTCAATTCGCTTTACCAGTCCCTGAAGAACTTTCCCCGGCCCAACCTCCACGAAGCTGGATGCCCCGTCTCGAACCATATTCTTGACCGATTGTTCCCATTGGACAGGGCTGGTAATTTGTTGGAAGAGGAGCTCGCGGATCTCTGACGCCTCGATCACAGGCTCTGCCGTAACATTCGCGTAAACAGGAATGTTCGCATTATGAATGGCTGTTGTCTCAAGAGCTCGCTTCAAGCCATCTCGCGCCAGTTCCATCAGAGGGGAATGAAACGCGCCGCTCACGACAAGTTCCTTCACGAGTTTTGCACCGCGCTGTTTGGCGATCTCCATCGCCCTATGTACACCCTCGATTGAACCCGAAATTACAATCTGGCCTGGTGAATTGAAGTTAGCAGGTTGTACAACCCCGGATTCTGAAGCATCCTGACAGACCTGTTGAACCACTTCTGGCAGCATCCCGACAACTGCAGCCATAGTTCCCTTGTTCACGGCACCTGCGTGTTGCATCAGCTCTCCTCGCAAGCGAACAAGCCGAAGAGCATCCTCGAATCCGATTGCTCCTGCAGTTACAAGTGCACTATACTCGCCGAGAGAATGCCCCGCAACCATGTCCGGCTTGATCTCGGCAAGAAGCCGACCAAGAGCAACGCTGTGCAAAAAGATTGCCGGCTGCGTGTTCTTGGTCTGGCGGAGCTCATCCTCGGGACCCTGAAAGCAGATTTGACTGAGAGAGAATCCGAGCAAAGTATCTGCGCGTTCAAAGAGCTGGCGCGAGCCTGGATCCTGTTCGCACAGGTCCCTTCCCATTCCTACATATTGTGACCCCTGTCCGGGGAATACAAACGCAATCATGCCCATCCTATGACTTAACCTTGTCGACAGACCATCTCACCAGTACGGAACCCCACGTGTAACCCGCACCAAAACTTGCAAGGACAATGGTCTGCCCTTTTCGGAGTTGCCCGCGATGCCACCACTCGGAAAGGCAGAGTGGGATCGTTGCCGCTGTTGTGTTGCCGTACCTGTCAATATTTACCATCACTTTGGACCTATCAAGTCCCATCCGGTCGGCAGTTGCATCAATGATACGGAGGTTTGCCTGATGGGGGACAAGCCAGTCAATATCCTTGCCGGCGAGGTTGTTCCGTTTCATGATCTCCGCGGACACTTCAGCCATCCCGACAACAGCAACTTTGAACACAGCCTTCCCATCCTGATAGAGGTAGTGCATGCGCTTGTCGACGGTCTCATGTGTTGCCGGGAAAAGACTGCCACCACCCCTCAAGTTAAGAAATTTCTCTCCTGAACCGTCAGCGCACAGAATATGATCGAGAATGCCAAGTGACGGGTCGTCTGAAGGTTCGAGGAGAACTGCGGCACCTGCATCACCAAACAGAATGCAGTTGTTGCGATCTGTGTAATCTGTAATGGAACTCATCTTGTCCGCGCCAACCACAATCACTTTTTTGCAGGCGCCTGTTTCAATGAACTGAGCCCCGATGACGAGTGAATACACAAAACCGGAACATGCTGCCGATACGTCGAACCCCCAGGCATTTTTCGCCCCCACTTTTTCCTGGATCAGACACGCGGTGGAAGGGAAGAACATGTCGGGAGAAATCGTGGCAACGACAATGAGGTCAATCTCGTTGGCATCGATACCGCGGTTCTGCAGCACCATTTGCACGGCCTTGGCACCCATATCGGAAGTGCCACCCTGCTCAAGAATTCTCCTCTCAGAAATCCCCGTTCGCGTTCTAATCCATTCGTCGGTCGTGTCCACCATCTTCTCGAGGTCTGCATTTGACAGGACCTTCTCCGGAGCGTAGTGCCCGACGGCAGTAATTGTTGCTCTCTTCTTTTCCATCACTCCCAGATTCATTATGCAAATGAGCGCATTGCCGTCGCGATTTGGGCGTTGACTTTCCTCTGCACCATCTCCTCGGCCCGGTAGATCATGTTCTTGATCGCCTTCGGTGTCGAACCTCCGTGGCCAATGATGGATACACCGTTGACACCCAGCAAAGGAACGCCGCCATGTTCCTGGTAGTCTAACTCCTTCATTACCGTCCGCATGCCGCTCCGCGCAAGGAGGACAATCCCCGCGTTTATAATGCTACGTTTTGCAAATGCTGTAAACTTTGCCTTAAAGAAACCCGGGACGCTCTCGCCAAACTTGAGGAGAATGTTTCCAACGAATCCATCACAAACAACCACATCCACAATCCCCTTGAGAACATCTCTTCCCTCCACGTTGCCAGCGAAGTTCAGCTTACTCTTTTTCATCAATGCAAAGGCTTCAAGGCTTGCCTCGTTCCCTTTGGTGTCTTCCTCGCCGATGCTCAATAATCCGATCTTCGGAGTTTTATTTCCCAGCATCGTTTCTACGTAGATCGACCCCATGACTGCAAACTCAAACAAATGCCGCGGTCGGCAATCCACGTTTGCTCCTGCATCCACGAGGAGGCAGGGCGTTTTCTCCGTGGGAATCAACGCCCCAATCGTGGGTCTGCCTACGCCCGGGATCCTCCCGAGAATGAGCGTAGAAGCCGACATTACTGCACCCGTATTGCCCGCGCTGACAAACGCCTGCGCTTCCCCACTGCGGTGAAGGTTCAGCCCGACAGTAATTGAAGAATCCTTCTTGGTCTTCAATGCCGCATTGGGCTGGTCATGCATTTCGATAATCTCGGTTGCATTGACAATCGAAAGGCCACCTTTTCCTCGATGAACATCCTCACCTTCGCGCCCCAGCTTTTCGAGCTCCTTCTGCACCTGATGCTCCCGTCCCACCAACACGAGAGAAAACCTGCCTGGAGACTCACGCAACGCTTCAACTGCCCCGCGAACGACGTGACCAGGGGCAAAGTCCCCCCCCATTGCATCAACAGCAATGCATATGTTCAAGTGTGGAATGTCCAAATGGCTGCAACGCCGGAGATGTTTTCGGGAGCCGGGCCGGAACAGGCCAAACTAGTGGCCGATTACGCTGTTTTTGGAACCTTGATCGATCGCCCGTTGTAAAAGCCGCAATTGGGGCAGGCACGGTGAGGGAGCTTCTGCGTGTGACAATTCGGGCACTCTGCAACTGCTGCTGCCGTCGCCTTGTAATGCGTCCGGCGCTTTCGGCCGCGTGTCTTCGAATGTCGTCGTTTTGGATTTGGCATACGAGGGGTACTCCTTTAGTCCTAACTTGGGTCCTGCAAATTGTTTTGTTGTATCTCGCGCAATTTCTCCCACCGGGAATCGACTGTGGTGTCGGAACATTCGCATGAACCGGTGTTGAGATTCTTGCCGCATTGAGGGCATAAGCCCCGACACGTGTCCGAGCAGAGAAGCTTCAACGGAATGGCGAGCAGAATGGTTTGCCGGATGTCATCTGTAATATCGATAACGCTAAAGCCGGGCGGAATCATCCGCAACTCCTCAGGGTCAACATTCACAACCTCTTCACCTTCCGTGAAATAGCACGCCTGAAACTTTGAAGAGACTGGTGCCTCAAAAGGGGAGGCACACCGATCACAGCCAAATGAGCCATGGGTCCGTACGTCTGCCTTAAGGTAAATCTGGTTTCCAGTCTTGTCCAGAACGGCGTTTACCAGGATTTCACTGTTGAATCCCTCCTCCAGCCCAAAGTCTGTTGGTTTGGCTTCCAGGAGATACTCATGGTAACCGTCTGATAAGTTCCCCACCTGGATCTTCATCACTGCCAGACCTTCCATTGAACAACGGGGTCTCTTCTCCGCGTCCAAGGGTGGCGAAAGAGTCCTAAGAACATAGCATATTCACACGGAATCAGCAAAAAAGTGCTAAAAAGATAGGCAAAAAAAGGTAGAGAGTCAAGCAAACGTCTTGGCGGGGACATGAACAGATGTCAAGATGACATCCTTGATGTCAAGAGGTGGGAGTGAAAAAAGAAGCCCGCCAAATAGCGGGCTTAGATTGGCAGGGGTTCAGTCTTGCTTCTCGACCTCGGCGTGTTCGAGTAACTTCGCTTGAACAAACTCTACCGTCTCGCCCAGCGCATCGCGGAACTTCTCAAAGTCCTCTTTATACAGAAATATCTTGTGCTTCTCATACTCATCTTCACCGACTCGCTTACTCTCTGTGATTGTGATGTAGAAGTCCTTCTCAGACTTGGTAGACTTCACATCAAAGAAGTAAGTGCGTTTGCCCGCCCGCACGCGTTTCGTGAAGATCTCATCTTTGTAGCCATTGTTATCCAAGGTCTACACCCTCCTTGCAGGATAATGTGAGTGGATTTGGAACAAGACCTGTTTTCCGTGTGAGCACCCGACATGCAGGTGAGCCTGACCCCCCGAGAAAGGTACCCGGCTCTGTTCCGAAGCAGGGCTTCCAATCATCGGCAGGAATGCAAGATGACCGTTCTATCCCTCCATACCTACCTCCTTATCACTGCCACCTTTCCTGTGGCGACTCTTCCATCCTCTGAATATGCACTGACCAAGTACACTCCTGAGGCAACGTACTGACCGTCTTCGTCCATTCCATCCCAGAAACCAATGCGGCCGCCGGGGGTTTTCAACTCACGAACGAGTTTTCCTTCAATAGAGAGAATCTTGATGTTTGAATTCTCAACAAGGCCGTCAATCGTCAATTGGCTCCCATTTGGGAGGAGAAAAGGATTTGGAGAAATGGTCAGAGTTTCAAAGGCGAGTTTGGGTGCTGCAGCAGCAGTTGTGAGGCCGACAAGACCGGAAACGGTACCCATAAACACCGTTCCAGTGTTGGGATCCACAGCAATGCTCTTCACGTCGTTATCAATAAGCTTCCCTCCCGTACTTTGCACGGTGTAGGACGCCACCTGTTGTGTCCCGTCTTGCGAGAGGACAACTACTCCTTCGGGAGTGCCTACCCATTTCTGGTTGAGAGGGTCGACAGCGATGGTATTGATCACTAATCCACTGAGTGGTCGATAGCTTGCGACTCCTCCGGACCGTTTCGGGTTGTTGGGATCGAGAATGATCCCAATCCCTCTATCGGTGCCAACCCATATGTTATTGTCGCGGTCCACGACAATGGTCTTAATATCGTTGCTGGGCAAACCGTCTGAAGAATTGAGATGGTACGCTGAGGTGCTGTCCAATCCCCCCCTGTTGCCAAAGGAGATGACCCCGGCGGAACTCCCCTGACGAACCGTCGCCCAAAGGTTATCGAATGCATCCACGGCGAGGCAGCGGTCTACGGGATTATCCATCAAGTACACGACCTCAGTTCCATTTACGGTGACACGTGCCGTTGTCCATGTCCCGTTGGGTTGCCTGACGACCAGGGCTCTCCCCGAATTGATGATGGAGAGCCAGACATTTCCCCTGCCGTCACACGCAACCGTGCTCGGCACGACAAAGAGAGGATTGTTGGGTACGCCCACCATTCCCACATTTGCTCCGAAAATCTGGGTTGCTTGTACCGTATCCACACCACGTCTCATTTCAATAATGCCGCTGCCGTAACTACTAGCCCACACCGTCCCATCACAACCAACCGATATTCTGTACACATTGTTGGTTGGCATTTCGCTATTAGTCTGCATGGAAAATGTCTTCCAGTTTTTCCCGTCGTAACGGTAGAATCCACTCCCGTTCGAACTCCCTGAGGCGCCCCATACGTTCCCATCGGGATCGACTGCGACGCTGAGGAACTTGCTGGAGCCCGGCCCGTTTGGTAGGTGTTTTGTCCAGTTTGAAGAGAATGTCAGGACTCCTGCAGATGATCCCACGACAGGCTGCCCAGAGGCACTGGTGGTTACGGAAGAGCCAATAAATGAACCCGGGAAAGGGCTGCCAAATGGTTGTACGTTGTTCAGCATGTCAACTGTGGAGACACTGCTTGGTGTACATGCAATAAGCGCAGAGGGGGCTGGGTAGAGGGCAACTACAGACTGCCCCGACAATCCCAGAATTTCCGTCCAGCCACCGCCTGCATACATGAATAATCCCGATGTTGTAGCGGCATATACGCGGTTATTCCAGTATGTAACGACGCGCGGAATGACGCCGGGTGAAGCCACGGTTCGCACCGACCAGGCTTCCGGTGGGAGGAGGTTTCCAGCAGCAAGTCCGGCCACAGCAACTTGGTTGATGTTCTGAAGATCGGAAATCGTAACCCAGATGCTATCCTGTGCTATGATCGCGGAACTGCAAGAGACCTTTACGTTTGCCGGGATCGAACCGAATCTTGTGTATGTATCGCCGAACTCAAAACGTCGACGGTCGAATATGCTAAGTCCGAATCTGGTACAGATCAAAACAGTATCGCCGTACATTGCGATGCTGTTGATCCGCTTGTCCGTTTGGTTCGCGTTTGCGATGTCAAGAATGTACCGCCAGGTTTTCGTGATGGGGGAGTATACGTGGATTATTCCGGTCGAGGCGCCAGCCCACACATTGCCATCTGCATCGATGCCGAGCGCGGTCAGGTCAATATTCTGCAGACCCTCAGCATTTGTGAACAGTTGGTAGGTATCCGTTGCTTCGTTCCAGGCGAAAAGGCCACCAAAGGTCGCGGCCCAGTACGTATCGCCGAGTCGTCCAAGGGCACGGACGCTGTCCATGGACGTGTAATTCCTCCATGAGCCGACTGCTCCATGAGCCACCATCGTCGATGCCATCACAAGCACTGTGCACCACCATCCTCGCGTCTTCATAGCTATGTCCTCCCATGATAAAAATTACGCAAACAGCAATTTGCAGAAATTTTTATCAACGCGTCGAACGTTTCCTCCCGGATGATAGTTGCTTGTTGACATTAACAAGCTCGATAATGGTCATTGCAGCGTCCCACCCTTTGTTTCCCGCTTTCGCACCTGCCCGCTCGAGTGCCTGCTCCAGCGTCTCAGTGGTTAGCACGCCGAACGATACCGGAACACCTGTCGTGAGACCAACCTGCCCGACTCCCTTGGTAACCTCCGAAGCGATGTACTCAAAATGAGGAGTCTCACCGCGGATAACGCAGCCGAGGCAGATGATCCCGTCCACATCTCCTGCCTTTGCCAACTGAAGAGTGACCTGAGGGATCTCGAAGGATCCCGGACAATGGACGACGGTAATGGCGTTCTGGCTAGCTCCGTGGCGCAGAAGGCAATCCAGTGCGCCATCAAGAAGCTGTCGGGTAATGAGGCTGTTGAATCTACCGACAACAATGCCGTAGCGATGGCCTGCGGCAGAGAGTTGTCCTTCGATCGTAGTAGGCATGGGGTTCTCTGATTGTTCTTGTGTGCAATATTCGCCCGTTGCGGGGAGGACCGGGCAAGAACAGGGTGACCATCTGCCGTCCGGTTACAAACGGCGCCGCATGGTCTCGACGTGGTCTTCTGAGATATAGTACTTCCCGAATATCTCGCTGTCGTTCTTTCTCCCGCCATGGAAGTCGGAACCTCCGCTGGCAAGAAGGAAATACTCGTTGACAATGCCACTGTAATGCATGACACGTTCAGGGGAATGGGAGGGGTGGATGACTTCGATCCCGTCCACGCCGGCATTGATCAGCTCAAATAACACCTTCTCCTCAATCATGTTGGCCGGGTGCGCGATGAAGGACAGACCTCCTGCGGATGCGATCAGTTCAACTGCTGCCTGGGGGGACACATGGTATTTCTTCTCGTAGGCAGGCTTACCGAACCCGAGATACTTCCAGAAGGCTTCGTGGTATGACTCGGTCAACCCTTCTTCAAGGAGCGCATTCGCAATGTGGGGTCTGCCGATGGAACCGGTGCCCGCTTGTTCCAGCACTGATTCGAACTTCAAGGGCACTTTCAAACCGTTCAACTTCTCGACAATCCGTTCTGCCCGCTTGACCCGCTCGATCCGAAAAAAGGTGAGGTAGTCCAGCATGTTCTGATTCTTGTGGTCGAAGAAGTAGGCAAGGATGTGGATATCCTGGTCTTCGATGCTCGCACTCAGTTCCACTCCGGGGATTACGTCAATGCCCACGCTCTTTCCCAAGGCGATGGCATCGTCCACCGCCCCAACGTTGTCGTGGTCGGTAATGCTGATTGTCGTCAGCCCCGCCGCCTTTGCACGCTGGATAAGCTCCTCTGTGGAGAGTGTGCCATCGGAGTAGGTGGTGTGCATATGGAGGTCAGCTTTACCCTCCATGTACAGCCATCAGAAGTGAAAGAGCACCCGGACGCCTACAGATACCTGCTTTTGAACTTCTCATAATCATTGATGATCAGTTTCCCCCGCTCCAGTTCGAGATGTCCTTCACGAATGAACGCGTGGATCATGCGTGAGATGGTCTCGCGGGACGTTCCCGCCATGTTGGCGAGGTCCTGCTGCAAGGGGAGTTCATCGATTTCAACGCGACCTTTGCGGATCCTGCCGATATCATCCGCCAGTTGCAACACCACGTTCGCGACACGGCCTGCCGCATCCTTCAATGAAAGGCTCTTGATTTGGGCATCCGCTTTGCGCAGACGCATGGTCAGTTCTTTGAGCAACGCAATTGCGACGGACGGAAAATCATGGAGCAACTTCAAGAAATCACGACGGTGGATCATGAACAATTCGGCCTTCGCAATCGCCACCACGCTGGCCGATCGGGCCAAACCGTCGAGGATTGCCATCTCGCCGAAGAAATCACTCTCTCCCAAGATTGAGAGAATCACTTCCCTACCGTCATCGTCCATCCGCACGATCTTCACTTTTCCCGAGATGATCACGAACAGCGCAGCTCCCGCTTCTTCTTCCAGCAGAATAATGCTACCCTTTTTGTACTTCTTCCGGACACCCACCTTGGCGATGGTATCGAGATCCATGGGCTCAAGATCGCAGAGGATCGGAACGTTCTTGAGAAACTCGATTTCGTCCTTCATGTTGGAATTCAGGGTGACCTCACTGTTTTTGGGAGATTACCTGGGAAGCGCAGTCACAGTCATGCAATTGTCGGTGGAAATATACCCGCTTGTTGAATTAAAGTCAAGAAAATCTTGCAGTGCAACCAGTTACAGCGTCGCGCTATTCGGAAAGAAGGAAGTATGTAAAGAGGCCAAGACCGAGCTGGGTGATTGCCAACGCCACACCGGAGGCGGCGTCAAGTCTGCTGGTCTCCGAGCGAAGAGCGGGATTGCCGCTCCGAAGGTAATCGTCATACCTGTTATCCGCCTGTACTTTGAAGTATGCCGAAGCCACACCTGAAAGCACGGTCGCCGCGCCGGTTATGTAGAGTCTCAGGTTCTTGCCGTTCGTTTCGTCCTCCCTGAAAATCGATTCCCGTTGATTCCCACTCTGCCAGGAGCGTGACAGGTCCACCGCAATCACCCCGCGGGCAACGTGCGCAAGGGAAATGGTGGCCAGTTCGTATCCTTCCTTGCGCAATCGGATAGGTCGTTCTTCCAGTGGAGAAGATATCCTAATCACTGATGGAGTGATCCCCGCGAGTGAGTCTCCGAGAAGAATGTCCGCGCCGTCTGGAGTGGACCGGATAAGATATCTGGGGACAAATGCATATCGTAGAACACGTTCTTTGCCAACAGCGATGTTGATGCTGTCCATAATACTTTCGGTCAACCAATTTTCCATGTCGGGATGATGGATCCTCACCTCGTGCAAGCCGGGATGGAGTGTATCCACCTTGACCGGAGTGAAACCGACGAGCGATCCATCGACAACAACTCGAGCACTGTCAATATCCGTAACAAATGTAACAGAAGAGGGTGCATCAGGCGCAGCAACTGTGTCCGTTGGTTGTCCGTTCGTAACCGGAACGAACAGAATCAGCAAGAAAAAGGTGGTGACAACCAGAGAATGATTGCTCATTGATTGGATCCCTGGAATGAGAGGATCAAGCG
Source organism: Bacteroidota bacterium (assembly GCA_016844425.1). The sequence goes on along the minus strand of JAERML010000008.1, from coordinate 1,794 downwards.
TTCGTCTGTTGCCACGTAAACGTGTCCTCGTGCGACTGCTGGTGAGGTCTTGATTCTTCCCGGTACTTCCTGTTTCATGAGAACAGCCCCGTTGGCGGTATCCAGAGCGTAGAGGATTTTTCTCAATGTACCGACGTACAGCACCGAACCCGAGACGGCAGGAGCGGAATTGATGACACCACCAAGATCGGTCTCCCACGCAGTTTCACCGGTGCCGCCATGCAGCGCAACCAATTTTCCATCCGTGGTGCCAACGTACACGAGGCCATGTGCAACGCCAGGGCTTGCGTAGATGCTGCTGCCAGCGGAGGCCTTCCAGCGGACCGAGCCGGAGGCGGCATCAAAAGCCCATACCGTTCCCGCGAGGTTGCCAATGAACACCGTTTCCCCGCTTACACATGGCGTGGACGCAATACTCCCCTCTGTCTCCGATCTCCAACGCAGTTTGCCCGATTCCGCATCGAGCGCATACACGGCTCCGTCTTCAGCGCCGAAGTAGACCGCGCCCGCGTATATCGCAGCTGACGAGCGTATCCCTTTCATGTGTGTGTTGTCGGCAATCTCGAACTTCCAAATCATATCACCGGTAGCCTGGTCAACGCAGAAAAAAAAGCCTGCTGTGTTTCCAACAAAAATCTTCTGACGGTGCACGAGTGGTGAAACTTCGAGATCACCATACGGCCGTCGCCATTGGACTTTCCCGGAGACAAGGTCGAACGCAATCAGGGACTCCCGAGTATTGGTGGCGGCAACAATCGCAGTGTTCCTGTCGATCACAGGCGCTCCCTGGATTGCCTCAGCAATGTCAATCCAACCGAGCCGCTTACCGTTATTCGCATTGATACCGTACAGCTCGCCACGGAGGTTTGCGACGAGGATGACGCTGTCGACAACGATCGGGCTTCCATTCCCAACACCACCCGTAATATCGTGTACCCACTGTAACGTTAATGGAGGAGTTACGACTTCCTGCGTCGCGCCCGTTCGCGATTCCACGCGTCCGAACATCGGCCAATCTCGTTCGGATACTGCCAAGGAGTTTGGCAGTCTGAGACCGCTGCATCCTGCGGCGAGCAAAAGGACGAAGAAGGTTATGAATGATCTCATTAGAAGTCCCATCCAAAGAAGAATTGATGGAAAATTCCATCCTGCAATTCCTTGAAATCTCCTTCAATCCGTTTTCCGAGGTCGTACCGGAGCACGAGCACACCGCCGAGGTTCATTCGAAGTCCGCCACCGATGCTGCCAAGTGTTGCCCGGTACCTGGTGTCCCATGCGCTGCCGGCGTCAAAAAAAAGGGCGCCACGAATGGACGAGAAGCTCACGCCGCCAAATGGGAGAACGATGGCAAATTGGTCGATGAAGGGAAATCGAAGTTCCTGACTGGTGAGCCAGAGCTTCTCGCCACGGATGCTCCACCGGGGCCAACCGCGCAAATCCCAGCTTCCCCCGAGAACAAATCGGCGCGATTCCTTTCCTTCATTATAAAACACCCAGAACCGGGATGCGAACGCGCTACGCTGTGCTAGCCTGAGATAATGACGGTAATCGCCTATCACGGTGAAGTAGTTGACGTTTGAGTACTGAATGTCCGATGTGAAGGCCAGGGTGACGCTGAATCTTGTCCCGTCCACGGGGCCGCTCGGCCCCCAAAGAGAATTATCGTGCGTAAATGAAACTGAATTTGATAGGAGTAATGCCTTGCGGTTCTTGGTTCCAATGAGTTCTGAAAAAGACGAACTGTTTACTATTTCCTCAGTGGTTCCTGTCCTATCCTTGTTCGAATTGGTGAGG
>JAERML010000088.1 GCA_016844425.1 Bacteroidota bacterium | reverse complement strand
GCCCAGATTCTGACACAGTCTCGATGGTGTTTCCACCTTGTTTGAAGACCATCGCAACAGAGTACATGTCTCCCGGTGCCGGAGCAGGCGACAATACACTGAATTCACACTGCACTAGCCTTCCATCATTGTTTGCCGTTGGGAGAGGGAGCTCATGACAATCGTCGTTTGGGTTCTGATTGTTCCCACTCTCGTCAAGGACCACCGTGTTGCTACCCGGCTCCCAGAGTCTTAACCTGTACGACCCAATTTGTGCATGGCCAACCTCGATGCAAATCATCAGCCGGCCACCATTTGCGTCAAAGCGAACTACCTTCATGATGTTGCTCCCTTCAATCAATGAGTGTGTAAGGATGTCTGCATTCTCTTGCGCGCAATTTCGCCTACGCCGATCATCATCGCTCCACCTTTCACTCCGCCCTTGCCTGCCCCTCGCTCTCCTCCGCCGTCGTTGTTGTCACTGCCTTCCCTTCGTTGGTTTCCTCAGTCTTTGATGCAAACAGCGTTTTGAAGACTTCTTTCAGTATGTCAATCGCTTGTTGAATAGAATGTCTGCGTTCTCACACATGCATCATCTGTCGACCCTCGGAAGAACGACCATGACGCATTTACATCCCTCTTGGGTTTGCCTCGGGAGGGGAAGAGCGTTTCAGATACTCCAGCGCCAACTTGCTCGCACTCTTGTATAGCCAGAGCCCGTAATCCCTCCACAGATAGGGATGGTCGAGCCTCTTAAGTTCTGCAACACGCACACCACGGGTGTACGCCTTTGTTGCGCCGGAAGAGTCCTTTTGCCCCGCGGCAACAAGCGCGAGGTTGTACCATGCCTCGATCATGGTGCTGTCCTTCTTCACGATATACGAGAACTCCGTGGAGGCTTTCTTGAGGTTTCCCTCCTTTCTCAGTCCAATGGCATACCAGAGCCGCTTCTGCATGTCGGTCAACCTTACGGAGAAAGGCACCTTCTTTCGAAACTCCTGCTCTCGCCTCCAGTAGAAATCCTCCGGCAGACCTCGGGCTTTCATTATGATGTCTCCCAGAGAGCCGGTCCGCATGGATGATTGCTGTTTCGTCTCCGTGAAAAAGGCAATATCATTCTGGGCAAGCTCACGCTGAATCTGCAGCAGAGTGTAATAAGTGTACCGCTTCGTACTCTGGTCGTACTCATAATAGGTGTCTGCGACACGGACACTTCTGGATGACACGATGAAGTTCGCAATATCCTGGTACTTGGCGCCGGAGTCAGTTGAGGGAACCATGCTTTCAAAGAGCACAATCAAGTATGCCGTGCAGTTCCGTTTTGCATCCTCCAGCGACGCCACCGTTGCCAGCTTGATCGAGTTGTCGTAATCGACCCCGACACAATAGATGTTGCCATAGTCGTTGGGGAGGCGAGTCACCCACGACGGCCTCGGCTCCCGACCGCTGGCAAGCGCGACGCTCGTGAACACTCCATCCGAATGACTGGCCGCAATGAAGCCGCCCGCTTTTTTGTCGTGGAGTGAGCGCTTCAGCTCCTGGACCTTGGCAAAGTTCTCCTGGATACCTTGGAAGAACTCCTGCCGGTCTTCATCGCTTGCATTCTGATATGATGCCAGGTCAACGTCTATCTTCCAAGCCAAGTCATGCCCTTCATCAGAGAGACGCCAGTAGGTGCGGTGGTCAGCTTCGAAGAGAGTGCTGTTAACGGCCGTGAAGATGGTGACGCACAAGGCGATTGCAACTTTCCACATCACCGAAATCCGTTTCCCCTTGGCCTTATCATCTCGTTGGTGAAGCCAGCCTGAAACCGCCCCGAAAATAGCAGTGAGGAAGGTGAGTGTGACGATGATTGTGCCGTTCAGGCTCCACTTATCAAACGTGTTTCTTGATTCGGTCAGCTGCTCCTGAAATCGATCATAGACTGTGAGCGCAGGAGGATCAGCAAGAAGAGCATCGCTGGTTCCTGCCAAAAGCAACCCAATGAACATCGTGAGAAGTATGAAGTGATGTGTGGTCATGGAAGCCTCCTGTTTGAAATGAACCACTGTCGATTTCGTACGTCTCGTGGAATTGGGAACTCGTAGCCAACCCATTAGGGTACCCCTGATCCACGCTTTCTTCGCCGCACTGCCCTATGAATATCCACTCGCACCTTCACTCTGCCCGTGGCTGCGGCCCATTCTCTTCCACCGTCTTTGTTGTCACTGCCTTCCCCTCGTTGGTTTCTCCAGTCTTTGATGCAAACAGCGTTTTGAAGACGTCTGAGAGCTTGTCCATTGCCTCGCGGGTGAACATCCCCACCAACCCGCTGATCGCGACAACCCCGTACAGATTCACTGTCGAATTCGGAGTCAGGAATCCCGCCCGCACTACTATGTAGAACACCTCGGCAAGCATCCCTGCAATCAACGGTTGGGCAAAGTACCAAAGAGTCCATGACTTGAACAGCCTTCGGTGCGCCCGGAACCACACAAGAGACGTCAGCCCTACAAGTGATCGTCCGAGAACGCCGGCAGCAAGAACAAGACTCATGATGAGGCGCTGAGACAGGGGATTGCCTGCGGCATCAGTCACATCGTTTCTTTCCGATCGCGCCGAATCTGCCGGGCCTGTTTTTTCTGAGTCAACAGCTTGACTCCTTCCATCAGGAAGCAGCCGAGGCTCAGGCCAGTGGTAAATAAGGACATAGATCGCACCCCCGCCAAGGGCAACGAACCACAGCAACAGGAAAATATGAACGTATCTCTTCATGCCGGCAATTTTTTCTGTTACAAATCCCGAGTCATCCTCTTCTTTGAATCGGAGGTTGCCAAGGAGTTCATTGTAGCGAGCGTCCAAGCGCTTGACAGCGCCGACGAACGCCGGGTCTGAAGACATTTTGAGTAGTTGTTCCAACTCCTCTTTCAACAAGGCGTCGACCAATACGAGCCTCTTCTTTTCCGGGTCGTAGCGGATCTTTCCCTGAAGCGATTCGGGGAAGTCCACAACACCGTCAGGCCATTTGTCCAGCGGCTCGAAGATTTCAGGATGATCCATGGCTGAGTACTCCAGGTGATTGAATGTCTGGTGAATTCTGTTCTCTATTCGCGTTACAAGCCGAGCGCGGCAACGGTGGCCGGACCGACTATGCCGTCTGCGCGCAGACCCTTCGATGCCTGAAACCGCGCCACCGCTTGGGCAGTCTGCGGCCCGAAGATGCCATCGGGGGAAGCGAGCTTCAGGGCCTGCTGCACACGCCGGACATCCTCTCCATGCATGCGAGGAGTTTTCAGGAGGAGCACTCTGTCGGCTGGGTCATGGGCCGATGCAACGACAGGCTCTTCAACTTGAAGCAACTGTTCCGTGATGTCGATGTTTCGAACTCGTACCGGCAGCGCGAGGTTCCACTTGTTGTTTTTGATCAGATCTCGAAACGCATCCATCCGATACACCGTGCGGTGCAGGAGAGCATTCGGGTGAGTGGCAAGCCAATCCTTCCGTTCGTCCACATAGTGGCCGATCCAGATATTCTCGTTTATGTCAGGAGGCTTCTTGAACTGGTTGATCGTCCGGTCACGCATGCGAATCCACGAGCCGTGAATACAGCTGTCGTAGACCACGGCAACCCCAAGCGGAGAGGCGATCTGTATTGCCGCCGCAAAATCCATGGCCGGTTTCCAGTACACCCGGTCGAAGAATCTATCCTGTGTGTCTCGCATGACCGGGTCGTTGCCGGCACGGGCGAGAAGATCACGAAGCAGTACCTCATGATCAAGCGAGAGATCACGGACACTTAGTCGCTGAAGAAATGGACGCAAACCATCCTTGAGCGTCGCCCCGCCTTGATCGCAATACGACTTCACAAGCAAATAAAGGTTGCCGCTTGCGAGAGTCGTCTGTGAGCGACCATACGTGAGATGTCCGCTATCTCCGGGAAGCAAGGTCACTCTTCCGTACTCACCCAGAACCTTCCCTGTCTCAAAGATGTTGACGATCCCCTGTGCGGTTTTTTTCTGCAGTTCATCCATGCTCTGCTCCTCCTTGAGGCTCAGGTACAGTACTTCCGTTTCCTCCCGCCGAGTGTCGCGAGTCCTCTTTTCTCGTGGGTCTCCAGCTCTCAACGCCGAGGAGACCGTGTTGAGCGAGCGTTTTTCGCAGCAACGGCTCAACGCCGGATACTTGCGCGTTTCGCCGGATGCTCAGGGTCAGATTATCGTACAGCTCTTGATCCGGGATCTCATTGATCTGTTGAGCAAGAATGGCGACAGTCTTTCGGTATTTTGTCTTCTGCCACCAGAAATACCCGACAATGGCAATAGCCACCACGCCAAGAGTGATCAGCAGTTCCTTCGCGTATTTCCTAATGACATCGAGGTCTCCCTGCAATGCGGGCGAGAGGTCAAGCTCGTACCGCCTCGCGAGACTCATCATGGCGCTATCGACAATGGAACTCACTGCCTCTTTTGTTTTCGGACCCAGAAGCTCATCCCTGAGCGCCCCGGCCCGTTCGACAGTACGTGTACTGAGAACTACTACCAACATGCTATCTACAAGTGCTTGCACTGCCGCATTCGTCTTCGCACCAAGGAGCGAGTCGCGCAATGCCAGCAGAGGTCCCTGCGTTCGCGTCCCCACCAGATCATCACGAACCTGTTTTATGTCGTGTTTCAGAAGTTCGGCAATTTCCTCGACCCTGGCGCGAATCTGCAGCGTGTCGAGCATCGACGGCACCTCGCGTTTCGCAGCTACCCCAAGTACCGCAATCAACGAATCGATGACGCTGTTGAGTTTCTCGACCCGTTGAGGCGTATCGAGTGAATCCACTGCGCCCTTGGCCAATCCGCCGCCGAAGTCCTCTCCAATTCCCTTGAACATTCCACAGCCGGCGAGACTAAAGAACATCAAACACACAAGAGCGGCTTTGATGGCTGAACTGTTCATGCTTGCTCTCCAATCCTACAGTTTCACTGCTTTCATCACAAGCTTCACAATGCTGTCCTCCTCGCCCGAGAGAGGAGGAGCATTATCGACGACAACAACTGGGAACGGAGTCTTGCCGTCTGCGTTCCAGCGCAAGAGCCAGGGTTCCGAATTCTCCACCAAGAGGAATGTAAACTGATGGGCCTCGCGATAGAGTTGTTCCTGCTCCTCATAGATCCCCATCCACGTTCCCGTGTTGAAGTAACGAGCATCGCCATGCAGAGCGCAGGTGTCAACGTAGTGCGTATGTCCGAACGTTACGTACTTGACACCGAGGCTCTGCACAATGTACTTTGCATGTTCTCGCATCTCCATGCTCACGTCCGGAAGCACCGTGCTTTTCTTATCTTTCGATTTGGAACGCCTCCGCTTCCGCACAAGCCAGATCAGCGCAAGTCCGACGATGACAATGACAAGAACATGCAACAGATTGAACTTGTACAGAAACTCTGCCGCGGCGATCAACCAGGTTATGCCGGTCCCGTTGATGAGGTCGAGAATCCGTTTGCCCAAGTCTGGGATAAATGTCAGAACATAGAGCGGCAGTAGGATCTTCAAACTTTTCGACGCTTCCTTGATGATCTCCCAGACAAACTTGAACGCTCCTCCCTCAAGAATAGGATCCATTCTCCTCTCGTCGAAGCGCACAAGATGAGTTTCCAGCCATCGTTCCACATCAGGATCGTCATCAGAAAACCGACCAGCCTGTTTATGAATCATGGTGGAGTTCGTATCCCGGATCTGTTCATACTCCGCGCTCTTTGCCCCGCGTTTTTGCTCCCGTGCCTTGCGAAACGCCTTGAGCACAAACCTGAAGGCTGTGCCAAGAGTGTCGATCATCTCATACGGGTGTGCCTTCCACATTGTGCCGTAGTACTTCGTCAGCGGGCGGATGTTATCTGCAAGCTGGTTTACTGGCTCGAGGCGGTTCGTAAGGTACCGGACAAGGAAACTGGAGAGATCGAGTTCCAACTGTGGGTTGCGACGCTTCCTGTTCGACGACGGAAGAAGCGGGTGGAGAAAATTCCTGAAGGCGGTTGTGGCTTCGTACTGGTTGCCATGTTCAACATACAACAAATCTGGAACATAGTAGAACCATGGCAGGAATTCGACTTGGCTATCTGCGAGTTGCTTCCCTTTCCGTTGGACGAGGTCAGCGAGGCGTTCGACGATTTGACGCCGCACTCCCCGCCAGTAAAGCTGAATATCGTGATTGCCTTTCAGAATCTTGATCTCGTTTTCCTTTGCCAGAAACTCCGCGAGCGCGTTGAAGAACACAGGATGACCATTCATCATCTGCACGACTTGATACTCGCAGCACCCTTCCGAACATTGAAGC
>JAERML010000087.1 GCA_016844425.1 Bacteroidota bacterium | reverse complement strand
TGTGCGAACACCTGATGAAAGAAGGCGCAAAGGTGTACATCTGCTACATCTTTCCGGAGAAGGCCAAAGCCGTTGCGGACAAGGTTCGTGCAGAGGTGGTCGCACCGGAGAAGATCTACGAAGTGGACGCTGACCTGTTCTGCCCCTGCGCATTGGGAGCCATCGTCAACGACGCGACCATTCCGAAATTCAAGTTCAAGGCCATTGCGGGGGGCGCCAACAATCAGCTCGCCGATGAGGCAAAGCATGGCCAGATGTTAATCGAGCGGGGAATCATGTATGCACCGGACTATGCGATCAATGCGGGCGGCCTGATCAACGTCTACAACGAGCTGGAGGGATATTCCCGGGAGCGGGCCCTGAAGCAAGCCGAGGGAATCTACGATACGATCCTGAAGATCTTTGCCATCTCGAAACGTGACGGAGTTCCAACATACGAGGCATCCAACCGGCTGGCCGAAGAGCGCATCAACGCCATCGGCCGGATCAAGACGATCTATGCGGGCAAGTCGCAGTTCGTGGGGAGGCTGGGCGAAAATGACTTCGGCAAGCGCTAGAGCTCACGACAGGGAAAGGACAACGGCGTGAGACGACGCATCATTCGCGAGAAGGTTGTGCAAACCCTGTACGCCTATGAGATGACCAAGTACCCGATCGACCAGGTCATCCACCTGAACCTGACCGGGCTGAATGACAACAAAGATGCTTTCACCTTTGCCAAGAAGCTCGTCGCTGAAACGATTAACCACAGCGCCGAAATTGACAAGATTATCAAGCAGAAGGTGGCAAACTGGGACTTCAAGCGAATCGCTCTCCTGGACCGGGTCATCCTCCGGATGGCGATCTGCGAATTGATCTTTTTCAAAGAGATTCCTCCCAAGGTCTCCATGAACGAGGCGATCGAGTTGGCGAAACTCTTCAGCACGGAAAAGAGCGGACAGTTCGTCAACGGCATCCTTGATGCAGTGTTCGATGACTTGAAGGGTTCAGGAGAACTTGAGAAAGCAGGCCGCGGTCTCTGGAGCGGCGATGGGACACCCCGCGTGAACAAATCGAACACGAAGAGCTAGGATGGTTTCCCGCCCAGACGCGATGACTGTGTCTCCTCGCCGGGGAGGCAAAGCGCAGATTTTCGTCTGGACACTCTTCGACTTTGCCAACACTTCCTTCTCGGTCCTTATCGTCGCCGTCGGATTCTCCCTTTACTTCAAGGAGATCGTTGTTGGAGGGACAGGACGGGGAGATTTTTTCTGGGGACTAGTCGTCAGCATTTCGATGCTGCTTACGGCCCTGATCGCGCCGATTCTCGGTGCGGTAAGCGACTTCACCCACAGCCGCAAGCGGTTCCTCTTCGTTTTCACCATTGCGAGCATCGTGTGTACCGCCCTGCTCTATTACGTAGAGGCAGGGATGGTTCTTGCGGGGGCCATTCTGTTTATCATCGCGAACATCGGCTTCGAGGGAGGGATCGTGTTCTACAATGCATTCCTCCCTCTGCTCGCCGCGAAGGATCGATACGGAAGGGTTTCCGGCTACGGCTTCGCGATGGGCTATGTGGGGTCGCTTGCTTCCCTCATGATTGCGATTCCCCTCTTTGCCGGCGGGTTTGCCTCCGAGAATCTTGGCAACGTCCGCTTGAGCTTTGTTCTGGCGGCCGTGATGTTCCTCCTTTTCTCTCTTCCCCTCTTTGTCTTTCTTCGCGACCGTCCCCCTCTTGTTGGCAAACATCAATCGTATATCCGCGCAGGATACAGACGCGTCGTTGACACTCTCTCACATGTTCGATCGTACAAGGAGGTCGCGCGGTTTCTCCTTGCCTTCTTCATCTACAACGACGGGATCCTCACGGTTATTTCCTTTGCCTCGATCTTTGCACAGCAGTCCCTGCGCTTCACCCTGCCGGAGATTCTGCAGCTCTTTGCTGTTGTGCAGGCGTCGGCCATCGTCGGCTCGCTGATCTCTGGTTCTCTGGCAGATCGGATTGGCCCGAAACGGACCATTACCCTGACGTTGCTCTGCTGGCTCATGGTTGTTGTGGCATCGTATTTCGTTGAGTCCAAGCTTGCGTTCTATCTCATCGGTGTGGTCGCCGGGGCCTCGATGGGGGGATCGCAGTCCGCGAGCCGAAGTCTGATGGCGCTCCTGACACCGCCGGAACGGGAGGCGGAGTTCTTCGGGTTCTATGATGGGTTCTGCGGCAAAGCGTCCGCAGTAATCGGGACATTCATCTTCGGTGTCCTCTCCTGGGTAACCGGCAGCCAACGTATTGCTGTCGCCTCAGTGGGCATCTTCTTTGTTATCGGCCTCTGGTTGCTGCAGAGAGTGAAGGACCCTTTCACCAAACCCGCTTGACCGACCATAGTGTGAGAGATCCTCACCATGTCTTATGTTTACTTTGGGATGAGAGTTTCATAGATTAACACTCAACAAAGGTAATGGGTAATGGATAATGTACAACACGTTGATAATGCTTCTCGCTGTTCTCCTGGCTACCGGTACAACGAAGGAGAAGGCATCAGAGAACAAGTATGTCAAGGTACATGTCTCGGTTGTTCCTGAAACACTGAAGCGAAGCAACGAGGGTGAACTCCTCGTGCGATTCCTTCCCGTCGATGGCATTCACGTCAACACCGACCCGCCGATGGAGTTCCGTTTCGATTCAACACAGATTCTGACTCTGAAGGGTGAGCCTGACTTCGCCATGGACAAAGAAACCGGCTACCTCGCCACCGCATCTCCCGTCCGTCAGAGGTTTGTTGTGGCCACGCATGCCCGCCCGGGAGAACATATTGTCAAGGGTGCTGTTGTTTACTACTATTGCTCCGACGACGAAGGATGGTGCACCAAGTTCACGCAGCCCGTGGAGCTTCCCTTGAAGGTTACTCCCTAAGCATTCCATGAATCGGGCAACATATTTCATCTCCGATATCCATCTCGGACTTGGCACCCCGGAGAAAGAAAAGGCCAAGGAAGAGAGGCTTCTCTCGTTTCTTCGTTCTATCCTCCCTTCCACGGACACCCTCTTTATCGTTGGCGACCTGTTCGATTTCTGGTTCGAGTACAAAACCGTCATCCCAAAGGGGTTCCACCGAACTTTGGCTGCCCTTCAGGAGTTTACCGACCGGGGCATCACTGTCCACTACCTGGCAGGCAACCATGATTTCTGGATGGGGGATTTCTTCCAGACCGAGTTGGGAATCATTTTGCACCGTGAGCCGTTTGAGATGACGGTGGACGGAAAGCGGATTTACTTTCACCACGGCGACGGCCTTGCCCACAACGATCTCGGTTACAGGATCATCAAGCCCATTCTCCGGAACAGGCTCAATATCTGGCTCTACCGCTGGCTGCATCCGGATATTGGTGTGCGGCTTGCCCGCGGGTCATCAAAAACCAGCAGAGGGTACACCTCGCAGAAGCACTATGGTGAAGAGGAGGGAATGATCAAGTTTGCCCGCTCGAAGATCCGTGAAGGCGTGGACGTTGTTGTAATGGGACATCGCCACCAACCAAACCTCGTGCAGATTGACAATGGAGTGTATGTGAACCTGGGAGACTGGATCAACTTCAACACATACGGCAAGATGGACGAAGGTGTGATGACGTTGGAACCATGGAACGGAGCTTCCTCCGATGGCAGATGAACATGGCAAGGATTACACTCCTGAAGAAATGGAACGGTACTTCAACGACCCGGAGTACCGAAAACAAAAACGCAGCGCGACCACCGGCAACGCCATGAAGAAGAGCGTGAAAAAGTACCTCATCATCCTCGGCGCTTTCCTCGTTCTCACGCTCCCCTATGTGATCTATCTGTTTTCAGGGCTTCCGTCCCTGGAACGGATTGAGAATCCCAGACCGGAACTCGCCACCAAAGTGTATTCCATCGATGGCGAGGTGCTGGATCAGTTCTTCATCAAGAACCGGTCCAGCGTCTCCATCAAAGATGTGCCGATCACTGTTGTTGATGCGCTGATCGCCACAGAGGACAAGAATTTCTATAGCCATTGGGGTGTGGACGCCACCCGTTTTGTCAAAGCAATGATCAAGAACGTGATCCTGTTCCGCAGGGAGGGTGCCAGCACAATCACCCAGCAGCTCTCGCGCAATCTCTACCTCGGGCACAGCGACCGGCACATCTTCGATACGATCACCAGGAAACTGAGGGAATTTCTCACGGCAATCCAGCTCGAGCAGAACTTCACCAAGGATGAGATCCTGGAGTTCTACCTGAATGTGGTCTACTTCGGACGGGGCTCGTACGGAATCTCCTCCGCATCGCAGGTGTACTTCGGCAAACCCCCGGCCGACCTCTCGTTGCCTGAAGTGGCAACATTGATTGCCCTCCTGAAAGGGCCGGCATACTACGATCCAACGAATCATCCCGAGCGTGCCCTGGCACGTCGCAACACCGTTCTTTCCCAGATGGAGAAGTATGGATACATCAGCCCGGAAGTAGCAGCGGAGGCCAAGGCGGAGGAACTTCAACTGAAGGGATCCGATGACGTTGCCGCAGCAGGGATCGCACCGCACTTTGTGGAAAACATTCGCCAGCAGCTTGCTCAGAAAGCGGAGAAGTATGGATTTGATCTCTACCGGGACGGCCTTGCTGTGTACACGACGCTCGACAGCCGCATGCAGCGGTACGCCAACCAGGCAGTTGATGAGCACCTCCCCGAGTACCAGACGATGTTCGATGGGTTGTGGGATTGGAATAGGGAGAAGGAAGTGCTCGTTCGGGTGATCGACCAGGCCATCCGTACCTCACCGGAATACCGCAAGGCTGCCAGTGCGCGTCAGCGTGATAGTGTCTACTCGGCGCTTCGAAGCGACAAGGCCTGGGTGGACTCCATGAAGCTTGTTGCGCAGAGAATTGAAATGGGGTTCGTTGCGCTCGATCCCCAGACGGGTAATATTCTGGCTATGATAGGGGGCGCAAACTTCAAGAATTTCAAGTACGGACTGAATCATGTCACACAGATCAGGCGGCAAGTGGGTTCCACGTTCAAGCCGTTTGTCTTCACCGTTGCCATCGACAACAATTATCCCCCCACGTATGAGCTCCTGAATCAGCCCGTCACGCTTATCATGGCAGACGGAAAGCGATGGACTCCTTCCAACTCGGATGGGAAGTTCGGCGGGAAGTACACGCTGCGCGATGGTCTTAAAGAATCAATCAACCTTATTGCGGTCCGGGCAATTATGGAGATCGCTCCCGTCAAGTCAGTGATTGATTATGCGCAGCGGATGGGGATCAGTTCGCCCTTGCCCCCCTACGAATCGCTGGCGCTGGGAGCAGGTGACGTGTCTCCACTGGAAATGACGGCGGCGTTTGGCGTGTTTGCCAACCACGGTGTCTATGTCGAGCCGAATTCCATCCTCAGGATTGACGACAAGGACGGCAACACCATAGAAGAGAACATGCCTCTTCGCCGGGAGGTTTTGAGCGAGGAGACGTCGTTTATTATGACTTCAATGTTGCAGGGTGTAGTGGATGAAGGAACCGGGACGAGGATCCGGCAGTACTTCCATCTCCCCGCCGCAGGAAAAACCGGAACGACCAATGATTTTGCGGATGCATGGTTTGTCGGGTACACGCCGCACATCTCCGCGGGCGTATGGGTGGGATTTGACAACAAGACCGTCCACTTTACCAACTGGGACGGACAGGGAGGTCGCGCTGCGGCCCCCATTTGGGGAAGGTTCATGAAATACGTTTACGATGACCCCTCCATCGCCATGCCACTGGAATATTTCCAGAAACCTGCGGGAGTCACCCTGGATACCATTTGCGCGGACACAAAGAAGCTCGCAACCGAATACTGCCCCAACAAGACGACAGAGTATTTCACGGAGAAGACCCGGCCGGGAAAGTGCAACAAGCACACAACGCTTCGATGGAATGAGGGGGAAGAGGGGTTGGGAACAATCAGCTTCTAGCGGAGTGATCGCAAGCGAACAACAGAAAGGACCGGAAGTTAGTCGACACTTAATTCGTGTTCGAAGATCTCATCCGTATCCACCGCTACAGGTGTTGCCTGTTTCTCCTTCTTCATCAGAAGGATGGGCAGCGAAGCAAGAGCAACTATTGCTGCTATCTTCAAGAGCTTCATGAGAACCTCCCCTACGCAGGATGTGATGTTTGAAGGAACTGCCGTAGTATACTCATACAATGGCCGGCCTACAGTGATTGAGGACACGCGGTAGGCTCGAGTCCCTCCCCCCCTTACTTTATGAGCAAAGCCTTTCTCACCTGTGTGGACACTCGTCCGTCATCGTGCACAACCGTAAGTCTGTAGAAGTACATGCC
>JAERML010000007.1 GCA_016844425.1 Bacteroidota bacterium | reverse complement strand
GATTGCGGTTGCACTGCTCGCCACTGAGGCCGTCCAGGCAGCCGAGATTTTTCTATTGACAGGGGTCATTCGAGAGAAGGTATCCGAAGAACCGGTTGCTGCAGCGAACATCCGAATAGCGGGCACCTCCCGTGGAACGATTGCCAATGCCGACGGTTCTTACCGGATCAGACTCGAAGCAAACACATATTCTGTAATCGTCAGTAGCCTGGGCTACCACGCAGATACCCTGAGAATACGTCTCGCCTCAGATACTGTGTGCAATTTTTCCCTTGAACCCTCTGCCATCATTCTACCTGAGATCCTCGTTACATCAGAGGACATCATTCTACCTGAGATCCTCGTTACATCAGAGGACCCCGCCATTGAAATCATTCGACGCGCAATTGCACAGAAGCGAATCTGGGCGATACGCCTTCAGACATACGAGATGGACGCGTTTACGCGACAAACTCTCCTCCGTGACACTTCAATTGCCAGCATCTCCGAGTCGTTTACCAAGGGATACTGGCAACAGGGAGACACGCTGCGGGAAGTCATTCTTCAACGAAGACAAACAGCAAATGTCGCGTCAGAATTCAATGTTGCCTCGGTGGGAAGGCTCCTGAATTTCAACGATGATGAAATTCGATTCCTTGGTTACTCGTTCGTCGGACCAACTGCCCAGAATGCACTCGACTACTACGACTACAGGCTGTTGCGGACTCGGTCCAGCTATGGAAAAGAAGTCTATGATATTCAGATGATCCCGCGGACGAGAACTGTACCACTGTTTCATGGAACCGTGAGTGTAGCCAACATCAGTTACGCGCTTATGGGCATCGATGTACAGCCAAATGACGCGTTTCACATTCCCTTCATCAAGGAAAAGAAGCTGCGCTATCGCCAGCAGTTCGGCCTCTTCGATGAGGCTTTTTGGCTTCCCGCCGACATCCGCATTGATGGGACGTTCACTCTTGGCATCATCGGGTTTTCGTTCCCGCGGATTGCATTCTCACAAACATCCGTTATATCAAACTATAGCATCAACACTGCCATTCCGGACAGCATCTTCCGGAAGTCACGGGTGGTTGTGGATAGCTCCGCGACCATTTTCGATTCAACCTTCTGGGCAGAAAACGAGATCCTTCCGCTGAGCACGGAGGAACAAACCGCCTACCAGACCATCGATAGCTCGCAGACACTCGATGTGCAGTTCCGACCAGGAGGGATAGCGATCACACTGGGCAGCAATGGAGATGGGGCAGCCTTTGCTGCTCTGGAATACCTGGACCTCTCGTTCAACCGCGTGGAGGGAGTTCATCTGGGGCTCCATGCGGACTTTGATAAACTCACAGATCTTGCAAAGCTTGAAGCAGGAATTGCGTATGGAACGGCGAGTTCGGTCACAACGTACTCGCTCGGCGCAACTCTCTATCCTTTGTCTGGCCATCGTTTTGGGATCGGTGGAGAAGTCTATCGAAACATCATTGCTCAGCAAGGACGGGAGTATTATGGGAAGACTTTCAATTCGTTAACGGCTCTTTTCGACAAGAACGACTACTACGATTATTATCGCTCTGACGGATGGCGAGCATTTGTCGCCTTCACGCAGCATCGCGCACTTAACGCCGCTCTTTCATTTGTGAGTGAGTGGCAGAAGTCAACCACGCTGAACACAAACTACAGTCTCCTCTCCCATTCGCGGGACTACCGCGCAAATCCCCAGATAACCGAGGGGAAGCTGCGGAGCTTGCGCCTTGACCTCCGTATCGGCGATCCCCCCGCACCTTTGGGCCTTGTTATACCAAATTCGCTTGAGCTCTCCATCGAGCACTCTACCCCATCGGTGGCAGGGAGCTCCTTCGACTTCACGCGGTACCAAGCGGTGGGCACGACAACGATTCCAACAATAGGGCGAAGCCACCTTTTCCCGGGATTCCTCCGCCTACGCCTTGCTGCCGGTACCTCATCGGGCGGGCTCCCTCCCCAACGACGATTTGACATTGAATCGGCCTCAAGTGGGTACGCTCCGTTTGGTGTCATGCATGCCATGGGTGTGAAGGAATTTTCCGGAACCGGCTACCTTGCGTTCAACGCCGAGCACAATTTCCGGAGTCTCCCGTTCCTCGCTCTCAACATCCCGTTCCTGTACGAGAATGGCATCGAGATCATTCTA
The DNA here is from genome assembly GCA_016844425.1 of Bacteroidota bacterium. The sequence continues at coordinate 12,832 of JAERML010000007.1, read as the reverse complement.
CATGCAAGCGGTGCGCGAACATGGAATACCGGCCCCCTCGCGCTGACAACGACTGACGGTTGGTACTTCGAGGAAGGTTTCGGCATCAGCCGCTTGTTCGATATTCTCCGTATCGATTTCACTTGGCGCTCCAGCACCCCACGACACTTTAGAGTAAGCTTGTCAGCCGCAGGCCTCTTCTGACGACCTTAGTTTTGACGTATTCAACGCGTTGGAATTGAGACACGAATTGCCTATATTACCTCCGGTTCTTCCGCAGCCTCCAGCATTGGGCATCTGCTTGAGGCATTTTTATCTCATACAAAACAGGGAAGGGACTCACCACGGCACGAAGCAACGCAAATGAAGCGCTTGATCGAGAACCAACGCCTCGGCTCATGCAGTTGAGTGTTCAGAACTAGGGAGTGTTATGCAGCGCAGGGACGACATACGCAACATCGCCATCATCGCACACGTGGATCATGGCAAGACAACGCTGGTGGACCATATGTTGCGGCAGACGGGGACTTTCCGATCCAATCAGCAGCTCGTTACACGGGTCATGGACTCCAACGACCTCGAGAAAGAACGTGGCATCACTATTCTTGCCAAGAACACCGCAGTCCATTACAAGGACATTAAGATTAACATCGTGGACACGCCGGGACATGCCGACTTCGGTGGCGAGGTTGAACGAACGCTCACGATGGTCGATGGCGTGCTTCTCCTTGTGGATGCTGCGGAAGGTCCGTTGCCCGGGACCAAATTCGTCCTCAAGAAGTCCCTCGATCTGAATCTGAAGCCCATCGTCGTTATCAACAAAATCGACCGCAAGGACGCTCGTCCGCATGAGGTACTTGACCTCGTGTTCGAACTCTTCCTCTCGCTCGGCGCCAACGACGAGCAACTGGATTTCCCAACCATTTACTGTATTGCCAAGCAGGGAATCGCAAAAAGGGAGCTCGACCAAGAGAGCGCCAACCTCGAACCGTTGTTTGAGGCTATTGTGAAGACCGTCCCACCCCCACCGGGTGATACAGTGTCTCCGTTCCAGATGTTGGTCACAACCATTGACTATAACGACTATCTCGGGCGGCTCGGGATCGGAAGAATTCATCGCGGCACCATCAAACTCGGTGGACCGATGAAGATCATCCACCGCGACCGGACTGTGGAAGATGCACGGGTCACCAAGATCTACACATTTGACGGATTGAAACGCATCGAGACAGAGCAGGCTGCGGCTGGCGACATTATCGCCATCGCGGGAATGGAGGATGTGGATATCGGTGAGACCATCGCCGATGCTGCCGATCCCACACCGCTTCACTTCGTTGCCATCGAAGAGCCAACCCTCTCGATGAACTTCATTGTCAACAACTCCCCCTTGGCCGGATTGGAGGGGAAGTACGTCACCACGCGTCATCTCGGCGAACGCCTCGCCAAGGAACTCCGCTCGAATGTGAGCCTCCGGATCGAACTCACCGATTCACCGGATGTCTTTAAGGTGAGCGGCCGGGGCGAGCTCCATCTCGCGATTCTGATCGAGACGATGCGCCGCGAAGGATTTGAGTTCCAGGTCTCCCGCCCTGAGGTGATTTACAAGCGGATCGCCGACGTACTGGCGGAGCCGATTGAACACGTTATCATCGATGTGCCGGAGGAGTTTGTCGGAGTGGTGATAGAGAACATCGGCCGCCGGAAGGGAGAGATGAAGAACATGCTCACCAACCAAGGGAATTCGAGGTTGGAGTTCTTCGTCCCGGCCCGCGGTCTCATCGGCTTCCGTTCCGAGTTCATGACCCAGACAAAAGGAACCGGCATTCTTCACCATAATTTCCATGGCTATGAACCATACAAAGGCGAAATGGCACATCGCACGAAGGGAGCCATGGTATGCATGGAACCCGGTGATGCCGTGGCATATGGGATGTGGAAGCTCCAGGAGCGTTCGAAGTTCTTCATCGCGCCCGGCACGAAAGTCTATTGCGGTATGATTGTCGGTGAGAACTCACGCGAGCACGACATGACGGTAAATGTCTGCAAAACCAAGCAGCTTACGAACATGCGCGCATCCGGCTCCGATGAAGCGGTCCGGCTGGAGCCGCCCCACATCATGACCCTCGAACAGGCGATCGAATGGATCGGTGATGATGAGTATGTGGAGGTGACACCGCTGAGCATCCGACTCCGGAAAAAGTATCTCGACGCCAACAAACGAAACCGGATGTCTAAGAAGAAAGTCGAAGCGCTGGTCGAGGACTAGACAGACGCACACGATGGACCACCCAACCCACGACAGACCACTGACCCCGCAGGATGCCACCGGCGGGGTTTTCCTTTGTTGTGGAAGATAGATGGAACCCTGGCCAACACTCACATTCAGGAGATGATCGGAACGTGACAATACGACGGAACTCCGAGAAGAAGATTGACGCGCTGATTCGCGAGCTCCATGCACTCGCATACAATCTCTGGTGGTCGTGGAATCCGGCTGCCCAGCAGATCTTTCACGAGCTTTCCCCCTTCTTCTGGGAACACAGCAACCACAATCCTGTCGAAGTGATGAACTGGATCAGCGGGCAGGAATTGCGCGGACGCCTGCAGAACCATGAATTCTTCAACCGTGTTAGCAGCGTATGCACGAGCTTCCGCTCATATATGAAAAGGAAAGACACGTGGGCCAGGAAGCATGCAGCCAGTCTGAAGAATGCCCCCATCGTGTACTTTAGTGCCGAGTTCGGTTTGCACGAAAGCCTCCGTGTCTACTCCGGCGGTCTTGGCCTCCTGGCCGGGGACCATGCGAAATCCGCCAGTGACCTCGGGCTTCCGTTCATCGGGATCAGTCTGTTCTACCGCCAGGGATACTTTCAACAGCACATCTCGGCCGACGGATGGCAGCAGGAACGCTATCCGGCATATGATCCCCTGAAGCTCCCCATGTCACTTATGAAGGATGAGCGGGGAAATACGATAGTCTGCTCCGTTGACATCGGGCATAGTACGGTAAGGTTCCAGGCCTGGCGTGTGATCGTTGGACGAATTTCCATCCTCCTGCTGGACACAAATCTGCCACAGAATGAGGAGAAGTTCTGCGAATTGACCGCGCACGTCTACGGTGGCGACCAAACGACGCGTGTCGCCCAGGAGGTGCTTCTCGGCATCGGTGGTGTCCGGATGCTACGGGCCATGGGGATCGCCCCGTCGGTGTTTCACATGAATGAGGGGCATTCGGCGTTTCTCACACTGGAGCTTCTGCGCGAGCAATTGCTCGCAGGCAAAACGCTCCCCCAGGCGGAGGCCTTTGCGAAGCAACGGTGTGTATTCACCACACATACTCCTGTCCCCGCAGGCCACGACCGGTTCGAACGCGGACTGATGGATGCAACATTCCCTTCCTTAGCTTCCTCCCTTCATCTCAGCATCGAACAGATCATGCGGTATGGCCGGGTGCGTCCGGACGATCAGTCAGAAACCTTCTGCATGACCGTGCTTGCGCTGAAGATGTGCCGCAACGCTAATGGCGTCAGTGAGCTGCATGGGAAGGTCAGCCAGGATATGTGGAAGGAACTCTATCCCGGAACGCCCGTCGACAAAATCCCCATCGGTCACGTTACGAATGGTGTGCATACGACAGGATGGACTGCTCCAGCCGCGTCGCAGTTCTGGACGTCTAGATTGGGTCCGAAGTGGGTGGATCGTTTGCGCGACGAGAAGTTCTGGCGCCAGGTGGAGTCGAAGAAGATATCAGACCAGGACCTCTGGTCGCTACGCGTCGCGCTCCGACGCGAATTGGTGGAATTCATCAGGAAGCGATTACGTGAGCAGGACTTGATGAATAGCGGGGGTGGCCTCGGGCTGTATGACAACATCTTCTCACCCGATGCGTTGACCATTGGCTTCGCCCGTCGCTTTGCAACGTACAAGCGTGCACCGCTCTTCTTCCGCGACCTCGAGTGGGCAATCCGTGTATTGACGAACAAGGAACGTCCTGTGCAGATCATTTTCGCCGGCAAGGCACACCCGCGCGACGATGCGGGCAAACACTTCATCCGGGAGATCATCAACATCACACGGCGTGTCGACCTCTTCGGGAAAGTCGCCTTTGTGGAGAATTATGACATCAACGTTGCGCGGCATCTCGTAGCCGGCTGTGACGTCTGGCTCAACACTCCCCGACGACCGATGGAGGCCAGCGGCACCAGCGGCATGAAGGTCGCCATCAACGGTGGACTTCATTGCAGCACGATGGATGGATGGTGGCGCGAGGCATACGACGGACAGAATGGCTGGAAGATCGGGGAGGATGCACAGGCACAAAACGAAAGCGAGCAGGATGACCGCGACGCGGCCTCACTGCGAAACGTGATGGAGAACGAGATTACCCCTCTCTTCTATGCCCGTGGCAAGGACGGCATCCCACACCAATGGCTTAAGCGAGTCCGTCATGCCATGGCCACACTCATCCCTGTCTACAACACCGACCGCATGGTGGCGGAGTATACGACGAAGTACTATCTCCACCAGAGCAAAAAAAGAAAGGGTTGAGCGAAGAGAAAGCGTTTGAAGCGTGAGTATTATCGCCCACCCGCCGTTCATTCCGGTCGAAGTGAATGTCGACCTAGGGGGTAAGAATACTCAATTGAGTCAATTCCTTCTTGAGCGTTCTATTGATCTGCTTTGTGAGCTCCACATTTCCCGGGTTCACGTGTTTTGACTCCAGCCAGGTAATCCTCTTCGGTTCCCGTGCAGCGTTGTAGAACAGCTCAGCATTGGCACGTGGTATCTGCTCGTCGTGTGTTCCATTGATCATGATCAGAGGAGTCGGTGAAATGAGGTCGGCATACCGCAATGGCTCCAGCGGACGGAGCAGCAGACTGCCAAGTTGCGCGACCAGTTCGGCAATAGTATTGCTTTCGTAACGGCGGACGTTGTGCCTGATCAGAGATGCCAGATCTCCGCCGCCGTACACCATGGCGGCGGCGGCAGCCCGCCTATCGCCGGCAATAATGGGGGGAACCAGCGGGGCACCGAAGCTGTAGCCCAGCAACACGACCTTCGTTGTATCAACATCGTCGCGTCGCCACAGGTAGTCAGTTACCAGCATCACGGACGGAACCATGTCGAGAAGCGCCTGCCGCATCGCTGGTACGTCGGCAAGGAATTCTCCAACCGTGTACGACGCTTTCGGCTCGTACGGATAATCAGGGGCAACAATGATGCAATCGTCAACATCAAGAGCGTAGTCCACCGCATACTTTCCCGTTGCCTTCCCTCCCATAAGTATGATGGCAGGATACCGCTTTCCTTTTCGTGCCGGCACGAGCATGCCACAATGAACGGTGAACCCTTCGTTGTTGCGGAGCGTGAGCCAGTATTTCTTCACTCCTTGTCCGGAGCCAGCCCCTTCCAGAGTGCTTTCCGCAAGCGCCCCTTTTCGTTTGCGGAAGTCATCGGAGTAGTCCTTCTGGTGCAGGTACAGGACTGCGAGAGCTGCACATGCCGTCAACCCTGCCAGCACCCAGAGTGTTATTTTGAGTAGGCGTCGTCCCATTCTTCCCTTGAAGCGCTTCACAGACAACATCTCCCTCACTTGAATGAACCGCCATGGCGCCAAGAACGCCAAGGTTGTTGAGAACACTTTATCTCCTTTAAGTGTCCTTGGCGGCTTGCCTGCCCGCCTCTTGAATGGCGACGAGGCAGGCTCGCCTGAGTCCTTCGGACGTCGGCGAGCAGGCGGAGCGGTTTTCTTTTCATACTTCTTACTAGTGTTTCAGTCCCTCGGTGTGGATTTCATCGTGCTCAAGCACCGGTTCGAGGTGACTCGTGACATGCACCCCGCCCGGTAATGAGCCTGTCAAGGCCGCCTCAATCTCGGTGGCACAGCGGTGGGCGCTTTCCAACGTCGTTTCCGCCGGAAACAGAAGATGGTACTCCACCCACACTGTATTCCCCGCCTCGCGATAGCGGAGTTCGTGGTACTCCAGTTTCCGCCGACTCGTTTCTGCGTCAAGCACAGTCCGGATTGATCGCTCCAGTTGCGGATTGCTCTCGTCCATCAACCCACCCACAGACTGACGTATCAGCTTTCCGCCAGACCAGAGAATATTGAGGGCCACCGCAATCGCAATCAAGGGATCGAACGGCAGCCAGCCAGTCCAGAGCATCAGCAGTAATCCCACCACCACCCCGAAACTCGTCCATGAGTCGGTGAGCACATGCTTGCCGTTCGCAATCAGGATTAGTGACTTCCCCCGTCTTCCCTGCCGTACCAGATAGGCGCCGAGTGCAAGATTGACAACCGATGCACCGAACACGATGTATGTTCCTGTGTCGAGATTCTCCAGCGTGATCTCACCGAGCAGCTTCCGTACAGCTTCGTAGATGATGAACGCAGCAGCGAGAACAATGAGAAACCCTTCCGACCCCGCGGAGAAGTAGGAGATCTTGTCGTGTCCGTACGGGTGACTCTTGTCCGCCGGCTGAAAACTGAGCCACATGCTGAACGCGGCAAACGCGACAGCAATGATATGCACGACCGATTCGGCCGCATCGGAGAGAATCGCCGCGGAGCCGGTGATCAGGTATGCGTACCATTTGCCTGCCAGCATGATGGCACCAACAGCAAGAGAGAGACGAATGGCGAAGAGTTGGGTGGATCGTTCGTTCGCATTCATACGCGGCCGGTTTCAATTGTGGAAAAGACTATCTCAATAATAAGCACCTTGCCGGAGAATGTCGAGTGGCCGGGATGAACAACCCTCGCCCTCAGCGGATATGGGCCTTGACGATGCACCTTGAGAGGTAGAGAGGGCCTTGCAGCCCTACCTCTTCATATCATTCTTGGCAAGAACAAGAGGTATGGTCGCCATGTTTGAGAATTCGACTCCCGGAACCCTGCAGGAACGAGGCAACAGAGCTGGCATGATACGTGCCGATTCAAGGCGATCAAGTTGATGTATTCAACTCTTTTTTGTACCATGGAGTGGCCAATTCCATCGCCCGCAGCATCGAACCACTCAGTGCAGCAGCCGCTCTACTCTCAAACGCAAGGAAATCCCGTATGGCACGAATTGCTGTCCCAAAAGAAACATCCGTCGGCGAAACACGCGTCGCGCTCATCCCTTCCCTCGTTCCATTACTCATCAAGGACAAGCATGAGGTGCTTATCGAGAGCGGTGCCGGTCTGGCCGCTTCTCACCCCGATGAAGAGTACGTGAAGGTAGGCGCGCGCCTCGTGACGGATGCTGCGGTTCTTTACAATGAAGCAGACATCGTCTTCAAAGTCCAGCCTCCAAAACACGATGCCGACCGCTTGCGGGAGGGCTCTACCTACATCGGGTTCTTTGCGCCGCTGAGCAACCCGGATCTTGTACAGACCTTTCTGCAACGCAAGATCACAGCTTTCTCTATGGAATACATTCCGCGCATCACACGTGCGCAGAGCATGGACGCGCTCAGCTCCATGGCAACTGTTGCAGGATACAAGGCCGTTCTGCTCGCAACAGAGAAGCTCGGTAAGATGTTTCCCCTTCTGATGACGGCAGCCGGGACCGTCCCCCCCGCAACTGTGTTGGTACTCGGCGCGGGTGTGGCAGGCCTCCAGGCGATCGCGACGGCAAAGCGGCTCGGCGCAAAAGTGGAGGCGTTCGATGTCCGTGCAGCGGTGAAGGAGCAGGTGAAGAGCCTCGGCGCGGCGTTTCTCGAGATGGAGATCACCGAGAACCTCGAGACCGCCGGGGGATACGCCAAAGAGCAATCGGCGGAATTTTTGAAGAAGCAGAAAGAGATGCTGAGTGGTCGGATGCCGAAGGTGGATGTTGCGATCTCAACCGCCCAGGTCTTCGGCAAGAAAGCACCCATCCTCATCACCGAAGAAATGGTGAAGCTCATGAGACCGGGCTCCGTGATCGTTGACCTTGCGGCTGAGCAGGGAGGCAACTGTGAACTCACCGAGCCGGGGAAAACCGTGGAGAAGCATGGCGTCATCATCATCGGCGCGGTGAACCTGCCGGCAACGATCCCTGTGGATGCCAGCCTGATGTATTCAAAGAACGTCACCAATCTCTTCAAGCTTCTTTATCCCAGCGTGGATGCAACCCCTGATTTCAACGATGAGATCATCAAGGGAGCGTGCATCACGCGCAACGGGGGGATAGTCAACGAAAGTGTTCGAGCGGCACTTCAACAAGGAGGAAACTGATCATGACGCAACGACGAATTCTTCTTCTTGCTGTCCTCCTGGTCTCTCTCACGCTCGTCGCGGCATCCCAGTCAACATCGCCACCGACTGAGCATCCGGCGGCGGAAGCGCAGACAGATTACTGGTCCCTTTTGTTTGTATTTGTCCTTTCAACGTTTATCGGGGTTGGTGTTATCGCACGTGTCTCCCGTCTGTTACACACTCCTCTCATGTCCATCACTAACGCAATCTCCGCGATTGCCGTGGTTGGGTCTATCATCGTCACGGGCTCCGATTATCCCACGGACATTCGGATCCTTGGTGCTATTGCTCTCTTTGCCTCGATGACAAACATCGTCAGCGGATTCCTGATCACCGATCGGATGCTGAAGATGTTCAAGCCAGCCCGACAGGAGGCTGGCGGGCAGGAGCGGAAGGAGGCAAAGCCATGACGTACCCTCTCGTACAGGTTGCCTATATTGCGGCAGCGGTGCTGTTTATCTTTTCGCTCTACTGGATGAACAGCCCCAAGACTGCGCGCCGGAGTGTATTCGCTGGTGTCGCAGCGATGATGCTCGCTGTCGTTGCAACATGGATACAACCAGAGATCGTCAATCATGGTTGGATTGTCCTCGCGATCATTGCAGGCTTTGTTGTTGGCATCCCTCTCTCACGCGTTCCGCTTACGGCTGTGCCTCAGCGGACGGCACTCTCTCACGCGTTCGGCGGGCTTGCGGCCGGGCTTGTTGGAACCGCAAAGTACTATCTCTGGACCAGCGAAGGCCCGGAACACCTCACGCCGTTTCGCGTGTCCGCCATCGTCATTGAAGTAATCCTCGGATTCCTCACGTTCACCGGCAGTCTGATGGCGGCAGGCAAGCTTCAGGAACTGAAGTGGATCCCTCAACGTCCTGTGACGTATCCCATGCAGAACGTCATTAACCTTGCGCTCTTCGCATTTGCGCTTGCGTTAGGAATCTTCCTTGTCCTTGATCCAACTGGGGCGTGGGCCGGCATGGTATTCCCGACCATCATCGTCTTGGCGCTTGCCTTTGGCGTGCTTCTCATAATTCCCATCGGCGGCGCAGATATGCCAACTGTTATTTCGATCCTGAATGCGTATGCCGGACTCTCGGCAGTCGCGATGGGCTTCGTGCTGGATAACAAGTTGCTCATTACAGCAGGCGCGTTGGACGGTTCGAGCGGTCTCATTCTCTCCATCATCATGTGCCGCGCAATGAATCGTTCGTTCACCAACGTGCTTTTCGGTGCGTTCGGCACCGTTCGGGCATCCAAGGCCGGTGGTGAACAGAAACGTTATAAGGAGGAAACGATCGAAGGTGCGGCACTGGTCCTCGAGCAAGCATCGTCTGTGGTCATCATCCCCGGATATGGGATGGCCGTTGCCCAAGCCCAACATCGTGTTCGGGAGTTATATGAACTTCTCACGAAGCGCGGCATCTCTGTCAAGTTCGCGATTCACCCCGTTGCTGGACGCATGCCAGGGCACATGAACGTTTTACTGGCTGAGGCAAACATCCCGTACAGCGATCTTGCTGAAATGGACGACATCAATCCCGAAATGCCACAATGTGACGTTGCGTTAGTCATTGGAGCGAACGATGTGGTGAATCCTGCAGCACGCTACGACAAGTCCACACCTATTTACGGCATGCCGATCATCGATGCCGACAAGGCAAAGACCGTCTATGCTATCAAGCGGAGCAAGAACCCCGGGTTTGCGGGTATCGACAACGAGCTCTATTTCGCAGACAGGACCTTCATGCTGTTCGGTGATGCAAAGTCCGTGGTCGGTGAATTGGTTAAACAGTTTTCAGGGAACAGTACGGGACACTAGCAGCCAAAGAAAGCCATGACGAGTCTCGCGCTATTCTGAAAAAGTAAGCTCAATACCAGGCACGGCGGGCAAGCAATTAACAAATTCTAATTTGCACGCGGATGCAAACTTGTTATATTGCTGTGTGATTGACTTCCCCACCATTCGGAGACAGACGGATGAAACGCCATGTGTTCCTTGCCGTATTCTTAATCCTCATACCAGGCTGCGCCACATTCAAGGAGCTGGAGCCCGAACCGCCGGTCATCCCTCTTGAACGCGGGTACATCGAGCTCAAAGATGACGAGGATCAGTTTGAGCTCGACAAGGACGGCAAGTACTTCATCAAGTTCCCGGGTCCCTCGAAGGATCGCTTCAATCTCGTCATCGTAACGTCTTCCAAACCTCTGCTACACACCTACCTTACAACGTCGTTCGACGACGGAAAGGGCCAAATCACGCCCATCGCCGATGACGCAAGCTCCAGTGATAGTATCCTCGTGTATAAAGTCGATGCGCAGGCTCCCACTTTCTTTTGGGTGATTGAGGATGTCCGGCAAGACCTCGTGCTGTCGATCAGCTATCGTTACGTCCCCCAATGGCGGTACACGTTTGAAAACAAGTATGCAGAGTACAAGGAGGTGCTTGCAGGGAACCGTGTGGACAGGTCAACGTACAACTCGATCGACGCCAACTTCGACCTGGAGAAAATTGACGTGGCTCGCGAGATCACGGGAGTTGAGCAACGCAGCACCAAAATCTCCTTCATGGAAAACGAGCTGACGCAACTGGAAAAAGTCTTCCCGCCGGATATCGCCGCATCACGAGACACAGCGTACGAGCAATACGTCGCTCTCCGGAAGGGCGTTGACGATGAACTGTCGTTCCAGGAAAACTACAGCGCCATCCTGAACCTCTTCAAGAAAGAGAAGGAGACTCGCGGCAACACCGCCATGTTCCTCGAGTCCGCTCCATATTTCACGGGCGTTCTTTCCGAGAAGGACCGCTTCACCCCGGGCGTCAGGGCAAAGGCGGCTCAGGTACTCACCGGTCGTCTTTCCGAGATGGCTCCATACTTCGAAAACCTCCTGAGGAGTAAGGGAGACATAACAGCAATCAGCCCTGCCCCTTCGGCTGAAGTGGTGGGCGGTCTGTACCGCGCGTGCGGGCAACAAACTCCGCCAGAAACGGAGAATGTCATCCGGTTTGTCAACAGGTTCAATGCAGAAGTCGAAGGGCTGAAGAGCAGCAACAGCAAGTTTCAGGCGTTGAAGACCTTCTTCGCAAGCCACATCCTATCACCCCCGGAATCATTCTATGCGGATCTCCTTTCCAAAGCAACAGAGTTGAGGGGAGCAATTCCCGAGCACCAGACCGGGAGGTTTGAACGCTACGGGAATTACCCATGCACCGCCATCCTCGGCAGAGAACTGGCCAATGCTGCCAACAGGGCAACTGAGCTCCTGACGATGTACCAGACGTCCGGCATCGTGGCGGGACAGATACGCGACCGCTCCTGGGCACCTGCCGAGCAGTCCTTGCGCGGGCTGTATGAAACGCGCGGCCTTTCGGAATCGCCCGATATTCCCACACAGCGGCTCGCACTTGTAAAACGGTTCGAGGATGAACTTCTCTCGGGCGTGAAGTCCGCTTCCGAACAGCGCATCAACGCGTTCATCAAGGCACATGAAATGGCAATCGACAACGTCGCGGAGCTCTATATGGATTCGGCTTTCCTGCCTGTCCATCAATTGACATTCAGCTCAGGCGGCGGAACCGACGTTCTCCAGAAGCGAAAACAGGTCGAGGGCTATCTCGACCACATCAAGTATTTCCAGTTCCCGGAGAGCTCCATCAAGAGTATCTATGGCGAACTTACCAGAAGTATGCGGGACCGTGGCGTTGAGAAAGCCCGGGCGATTGTCGAGCATGGAAAGTTCTACAGGGGCGAAGATAAGCAGGTGAAGGGCCTCATTACCGAATGCGACGTGCAGATAGCAAAGTGGGTGGTCCGCCCGAAGGAGTATCGCAAGGTCTTCGCTCTGCCGGTCACCAGCAACAAGCAGGGTGTGAACGAGTATATGTTCCGGATCAGATTGGAGATCCCGACGGAAGCACAATTCCCGGTGTTCGATGTGAACGTGAAGCTTCCCCAGGAAATCGCCGAGAAGGCCGGGGAAAAGCAGTGGTACGAGTCCATCACCATTGATAAGAAGCCGATCAAGAATGAGGGACGCTTCAGGATTACGTCCCCCACAGCAGCAAACAACTACGAGGCGCTGATCACCCCGGTCCAGATGGACAAGGAAGGCAGGCACGTCCTTGAGGTGCGGTTCAACTATCCGGGGTTCCGTGTGTTTGAAGTCAGCGCAATGGCGCAAGTCCCCATCATCCGGAAGAATTGATTTGCGGGAGCTGGTAGACATAGGTTGTGCACTTTTTCCTCTTTAATTAGGAGACCATCTCGTGGAACCAAGTACAACGCAAAACCCCCTGCAAAAACCGCGATCATCAAAACGAACGCTCTACCTTGTGGTAGCTGGAGTGGTGCTGATTGGAGGCGGCATCGCTTACTATTTCCTGTCACGACCGGACCTCTCCGGCGAAATCGTCATTCCATACATCGCTCACCAGAAGCCGGCCGTCGACCCTCATCTCCCCAGCACGAACGCCCTTGCCGACAAACTCGACGAGGTGCAGTTCGACGGGTTGTTCAATCTGACTGCCAGACCGAGTGGCGTTGTGTATGAAGATGGGCTGGGAGAGTTTGTTGAGATTGATCAGAAGAATGTCGTTACGATCCGTCTGAAGACCGCGCGGCGGTGGCACGATAG
>JAERML010000311.1 GCA_016844425.1 Bacteroidota bacterium | reverse complement strand
TGATGACCGCGTTCCGGAACGGAGACAATGTGGTCACGACGATGATGGAGCATAACTCGAACTATGTCCCCTGGTACGCACTCAGCAGAGAGATTCTTCCGAAGTTCGGTATTCGAGTGGAGTGCCGGCTTGCACGATTTGACCCTCGCACGGGTGAGCTCGATCTGGCGCATCTGGCCTCCCTGATCGACTCACGGACGAAGCTGGTCTGCTGCACAGGCGCGTCCAACTTCTTCGGCACCAAAACTCCACTGCACTCGGTGAAAGAGATCGCCGCCCGGAGCGGTTACACGCAGCCCAACGGCGAGCGCCGTTCACTCTTGCTGGTCGACGGCGCTCAGCTTGTCCCAAGCACGTTTGTGGATGTGCAGGCAATGGACGTGGACTATCTCTCCTTTTCCTTTCACAAGATGCTCGCTCCGTTTGGCGTCGGGGTCCTTTACGCGAAACAGCATCTTCTGCAAGCGTCGCTCCCATTTCTGTATGGAGGCGACATGATTGCAGAAGGCCAGGTAATGCCCGACCGCGTGGAGTATAACGTTCTGCCCTGGAAATATGCGGCGGGCACACCGAACATTCTCGGAACGATTGTCTCTGCACCCTCCGGCTGTTGCTTGACCTTGCATTGAATCCCGACGAATATCTGTACTTTCGAACAAACCGCGAGATCACGCGCCAGTCTGTTGAAGAGGCGATGAACAGGATCACCCAACATACCCGTGTACTCACCCGGACAGCAATGGATGCACTTCGCCGGGTGAGAGGGATAACGATCTACGGTCCAGAAGCCGCTGAACGGAGAACACCGCTGATTGCATTTAATGTTGCCAAATGGAATCCCATGCGCATGGCAGAGGCGCTGAATGAGGCCGGCGTTGAATCGAGGGCAGGCTGCCACTGTGCAACGCTTGCCCACAGACATCTGAAACTCGATCCACCTGCGAGTTGCCGGCTCAGTTTCTATCTCTACAACACAAACGATGAGGTGGAGTATGCAACAAGAATGGTTGAAGAGATCGTGAACGGAACACCACAAAGCTTTTCGGTCGGGCCTCTTGGTGCGATGGCCGGAGGAATTGTCAATCAAGAGGAGGATCACTCATGAAAAGGCTGTTGCTCAACTTTGTTTTTCTCATTTGCGTGGGAACACCATGGTTGCCGTGGGTGGTATTGGCACGGTCGTTCGAACGACCGATCAGGGCTTGACGTTGGGGATCACTCATGGGCTCACCTATTCCCTTACGCTATCTTTCAAGGGATTGTCATTCGTCGATGCGAACCGCGGCTGGGCGGTCGCGGGATCTTCCGCTTATGCAACCTCAGATGCAGGCGTACACTGGACACAACAAAGTACCGGAACCACTGACTCGTACAATTCGATCTGCTTTACCGATGCCCTGCACGGGTGGGTTGCAGGATTCAGCGGGAAGATCGAGAGAACCACCGATGGGGGAGGGACCTGGAGTCCGCAGACCTCCGGGATCCCCAACACCCTATCAAGCATCTTCTTCGTGGATTCTTTGAACGGGTGGGTGGTGGGGAGTATTGGGATCATTCGCCATACCACGGATGGTGGCGCAAACTGGGCTCCGCAAACAAGCGGGACGGGGAATGGGTTTACGCATGTATTCTTCAGAACTGTAACCACAGGCTGGGTTGTGGGTGGAGGTGGAACGATCATCTCTACGACGGATGGTGGAACGACGTGGCAATCGCGCAACAGCACAAGCACCGAAGCGCTTTACGGCGTGACGTTTTGGAACGATCTCGAAGGACTTGCTATTGGCCAGACGGGGACAATCCTCAAGTCCACAGATGGAGGAACAACATGGAGTTCTCGAGCAAGTGGCTCGGCAGCTCTTCTGGAGAGTGTCTCGTGTCTTTCGGGAGGAACAGGTTGGATCGTCGGGAACAGTGGCACAATGCTCTTGACAACAGATGGAGGAGAGTCCTGGACGAAGAAGAGCACGCTCGTGAGCGATGCGCCCATCAACGCAATTCAATTCACAACACCCGACACGGGCTGGGCCAGTGATAGTCGGGGGGCGATCCTGAAGACTGTGGATGGAGGAGAAACGTGGGTTGCTCTCAGCACAGGGAATTTCCCTGTCTACATTCTGCAGTTTGTCAACCCACGAGTCGGCTGGTATATCGACTGGAACGGACGAGTCAATCGGACAACAGATGGTGGCGCAACATGGGACACGTCGAGTATTTCCGTCGCCACACCTTTGTTTCTGAAGGGCAATTTCGTGAGTGAATCCACAGGGTGGGTCATCGGAGGGGCGGGAACTATTGCAAAAACCACGAACGGAGGGAGAAACTGGTTTGCGCAGACGAGCGGGACGACGTCGTACTGCTACGATATTTTCTTCCTTGATTCTCTGAGAGGGTGGATGTCGGGTGCGTCATCGACTCTTCTGAAGACGACAGACGGTGGCACTACGTGGAGTCCTTTGACCACGGGCTTGAGCGGTACGCTGTACGGTGTCCGGTTTGTGAATGATATGGTGGGGTGGGTCGCCGGTGGCAATGGAGCTATGGTTAAGACGACAGATGGCGGAACAACCTGGTCACCGCTCACGACGGGACTTTCGAACGGCACGTTTGCCGCACTCCAGTTTCTGGACGAGAACACCGGATGGGCAGCGCCAACCGTTACGGTGCTAGGACCGCTTCTTCACACGACCAATGGCGGGACGACGTGGTCGTTCGAGCAGCCGGGCACAACGTTCCCCATCAATGCCATGCAATTCATCGATGGCCAAACGGGATGGGTTGCAGGAAGCGGAGGGATTATCCTGAAACATACAGGGGGGACTACCGAAGTGGAGGGACCATTGATGGACAATCTCCCCACCGGCTTCTTGCTTTCACAGAACTATCCCAACCCGTTTAACCCCACTACAATTATCAATTTTCAATTGCCAATTGACAATTATGTAACGATCAAGGTGTACGATTTGTTGGGACGGGAAGTGAGAACGCTGGTGAACGAAGAGTTGAAGGCAGGAAGTTACGAGACGACGTTCTCCGCCGAAGGTCGACGACTCGACTCGTCGAGCGGATCCGCCTCTGGCGGAAATGCAACCGGTCTTGCCTCGGGAGTATATCTTTATCGACTGACGACCCCCTCACATTCGGCAACGAAGAAGCTGGTGCTGTTGCGCTAATTCATTTGAGATTCCTTTCATCATTTTTCATTCACGTTCTTTCTATAGGAGGCACATATGAAACGGTTAATTTCCCGATTCTTCGAATACAGCAACAGTCTTCTTGCAAGGATAGGCCTGCGAATCTCGCCGATGATCCTCGCTCTGGCACTCGCCACATTCATCATGGTCCATTCAACGAGTGTCTTTGCGGCAAACGTGTTCAGCGTGGCCACCGGTAACTGGGGCAATGGGGCAACCTGGTCAACAGGGTTGATACCCGGATCTTCCGATAACGTGTTCATCGGAGGTGGTCACACGGTAACCGTCAATGTGGGTGTGGCGTGTGCCAGTCTTCACGTCGGAAGAAACACGTCGATACCGAATGGTGGAACCATCATCTTCGCTCCCGGGTCGCTCCATGTGT
>JAERML010000310.1 GCA_016844425.1 Bacteroidota bacterium | reverse complement strand
GGTCAGTTTGATTCTCCGTTCGCAGGAACGTCACCCTGAGCGGAGTCGAAGGGTGAAAAGCGCCCACTCGACAGGCTTCGACTTCGCTCAGCCTGACTCGATTTGAAACTGACCCACTACCCTCCCTTGCGTTTTGATTTCAAAACCTCTACCCTTTGAAGCAAAGTCCAACCACAATGGAGAGCGCATGCAAGAACTCGAACAGTGGCTGCAGAACCTGAGTGATTTCGTCTGGGGCCCCCCGTTGTTGATCCTTCTGTGTGGGACGCATCTCTTCCTCACATTCCGTTTGCGGTTCATTCAGCGGTACATCTGGAAGGCGATCAAGCTTTCGTTGCACCGCTCCGACGAGGGGGCTGGAGACGTCAGTCCGTTCGGTGCTCTCACAACGGCGCTTGCGGCCACGATCGGCACGGGGAACATTGTCGGCGTTGCGACGGCCGTGGCAGCGGGCGGACCCGGTGCAGTCCTCTGGATGTGGCTGACCGGCGTCTTCGGCATCGCCACAAAATATGCCGAGGCGCTTCTCTCTGTGAAGTACCGGGTAACCGGCGCCAACGGGCTCATGGCCGGTGGACCGATGTACGTCCTCGAACGGGGGATGAACAAGAAATGGCTCGGGATCATCTTCGCCGCCCTCACGGCGGTCTCTGCGTTCGGTATTGGGAATATGGTGCAGGCAAATTCCATCTCGTCCATGGTGCAGGAAACGTTTGCTATCGATCCGTGGATCAGTGGCGTCATCATGACCGTTTTTACCGCGGTGGTCATCCTCGGCGGCATCAAGTCCATTGCCGGCGTCTGCGAGCGGCTGGTTCCCTTCATGGCAATCTTTTATGTGGCAGGTTGCCTTTATCTCCTTCTTACCAACCTCGAGGGGATCCCGGGTACCTTCACTCTCATCTTTGAAGGAGCCTTCAGCGGTCAGGCAGCCATCGGAGGGTTCCTCGGCGCCGGGATGAAAGAAGCAATACGTTACGGTGTCGCAAGAGGACTTTTCTCGAATGAGTCGGGGCTCGGCAGTGCTCCAATTGTTGCAGCGGCGGCGCAAACGAAGAATCCCATTCGCCAGGCGCTTGTCTCGTCCACAGGGACGTTCTGGGATACCGTGGTTGTCTGCGCCATGACGGGACTGGTGCTTGTTAACTCCGGCGAATGGGTGAACGGACTTCGCGGTGCGGCTCTGACCAATGCAGCCTTCTCCGATATCCCGGTGGTCGGACCGATTGTTCTCACGGTCGGACTCTTGACATTTGTCTTCTCCACGATCCTCGGCTGGTCGTATTACGGTGAAAAGGCAGCGGAGTATCTGTTTGGCACGCGTGTCATCAAGCCATATCGCCTGCTCTGGGTCGGTGCTGTCATGGTCGGGTCGGTCCTCTCCAATCGGGTCATCGTGAGAGAAACCGACGAATATCTCTGGAAAGGGAACCTCGAGAAGAGCTCGTCCTGATGTGATAGAAGAGTCGCATCAGCACGTCCGTACGTTCATTCGCAAGGATCACAGCATGCACACCTCGTTTTCTCCAGAAGTATATGGTGATGTTCTCGCTCAACTGCGCGACGCCAATGCAGCTTTTGTTGCATCGTATCCCGGCGAGTCGAACTTGCGCCAGGCGGTCCACACCGTCTACGGAGGGGCACATATCTTCAAGGCAGAGACGGCTGGCAAACTCGGGGCTAACGCTCTCAATGCGCTCCAGGAGTATGCACCGGACTTTGTCGAGTTCGCCAGAGCAATCGGGCTTACCGGCTCGGAGAAACTCCCGAAGTCCCGAGCACAGGTTGCCACACTCATCAAGAAGCTGAGAACGAATCCGGACGCGGTGAAACGGACAGACCGGCCTGCATGGCTTGCCTATACGATCTACACGCGTGTTGTTGCCAAGCTCCAAAGCGAGCCGGTAGAAGATTTCCGTATCGATTTTGAGGATGGTTACGGCCACCGAACCGATGCCGAAGAAGATGGGCATGCTGTGGCTGTTGCAGAAGAGATTGCACGCGGAATGAGCAGAGGAACTCTCCCTCCTTTCATCGGCATCAGGATCAAACCGCTTACTGAAGAGCTTAAGATGCGAGGCATCCGGACGCTTGATATCGTTATTTCAACGCTTGCCGCGCGCACTGGTGGAAAGTTACCGGGGAATTTTGTTGTCACGATACCAAAGGTGACGCTCCCCGGGCAGGTGGCTGCACTGGTCAGGTTATTCGAAGTGCTTGAAGAGCGAAACTCAATCCCCGCCGGTTCACTGAAGGTCGAGTTGATGGTCGAGACCCCTCAGTCAATCATTACTCACGATGGTGCATCGGCGTTGTCGGTTCTTGTCGCTGCGGGCAAGGGACGCTGCGTCAGTGCGCATTTTGGGGTGTACGATTACACGGCGTCGTGCAGCATCACCGCTGCGCACCAGAGCATGACGCATCCATCGTGTGACTTCGCCCGTCATATGATGCAGGTCGCACTTGCCGGAACAGGAATCACATTGTCCGACGGCGCCACGGTCACCATGCCGGTTGGTCCTCACCGCGCCGCCAAGGGAGGAAAGCCACTCACGGCGAAACAGAAAGCCGAGAACAGAGCTGTCGTCCACCGGGCCTGGAAGCTGGCGTTCGATGATGTCAACCATTCGCTGCGCCACGGGTACTATCAGGGGTGGGATCTGCATCCGGGGCAACTCCCCATCAGGTATGCCGCAGTGTATGCATTCTTCCTCGAGGGATTGGAACTTGCCTCCACCCGCCTGAAGATCTTCATTGAAAAGGCCGCGCAGGCAACGCTCATCGGGAATACGTTCGACGACGCCGCAACCGGACAGGGGCTGCTGAATTTCTTCCTTCGCGGATTGAACTGCAGGGCAATCACCGAAGAGGAAGCGGCGATCACTGGCCTGTCACTGGATGAGCTAAGGAGCCGATCGTTTGCGAAAATTTTGAATGGCCGGCGCTCTCATCGTACCTGATTCCCCTCCATGCAACCCACTGCCGGCCCGCGGGTCAAAATTTGCTGCATCAGTAGTGTCGAGGAGGCGCAGACGGCGGTCCGCTACGGAGCGTCCGCCCTGGGGTTGGTCTCTTCCATGCCAAGTGGACCGGGAGTGATCGGAGAGGACTTGATTGCGGAGATTGCAGCAACGATTCCACCGGGTGTAGCATCGTTCCTCCTCACCAGCAAGCAGGACGCACAATCCATCATTGAACAGCAGCGCCGGACGAGGGTGAACACAATTCAGATCTGTGATAGTCTAGAGAGGGAGCATTATCAGCGCTTGCGAGCTGCTCTGCCGGGCGTTGCCCTGGTCCAAGTGATCCACGTTCGCGGCCCCGAATCAATGCAGGAGGCACGCTCAGTTGCGCCGTATGTGGACGGCATTCTCCTCGACTCAGGCAACCAGTCTTTGGCTGTGAAGGAATTGGGCGGAACAGGACGGACACATGATTGGACAGTCAGCAACAAGATCCGCGAGGCAGTCGAGGTCCCAGTCTTTCTCGCCGGTGGACTCAACGCAGGCAACGTCTCGGAGGCATTGGACAAAGTGCACCCTTACGCCCTTGATCTTTGCAACGGCGTCCGGACGAATGGAAAGCTGGACGAAGAGAAGCTATCCGCGTTCTTCCATCAGATCCGGCAATGGACCAGTCAACGCGAGAGCATGTAGATGCGGTGGTTCTGGCCATTCTTCGTTTGTTTTATCCTCGTCAGTTGTGGCATCGCGCAATCATCCAAAACTTCAGAACTCATGAACACGCCTCCATCGCTTGCGTATCTCGCCCTTGGCGACTCCTATACCATTGGAGAAGGCGTGAACGAATTCGAACGCTGGCCCC
>JAERML010000309.1 GCA_016844425.1 Bacteroidota bacterium | reverse complement strand
CGGCGTTCTGCCATGCCGCCGAACATGAGATGGATCTCGATTTCAGACTTCGCGCGGTGATTGAAAGAAGCGCAGATCTGATCACGGAGCCGGACCGGATATTGTCGGATCTTGCAGGGCTGTTTCAACGCATCCTTCGTTCGCGACGTGTGGCGGACACATTGCGTACGATGAACGAGCTGAACATCCTCGGCCGGTACATACCTGAGTTCGGCGATCTTGTCGCCTTTTTTCAGCATAATGTCTATCACTATTTCACGGCGGACGAACACACGCTGATTGCACTTGGCAACGCAGAACGCTTGCGTGAACAACAGGGGATCCTAAGGGAGGTCTTTCGGAACCTTCGGCGTAAGGATGTCCTTTATTTAGCTATTCTTCTTCATGACATTGCAAAGCCCCGCGGCGTGACGGACCACGAGATCACTGGCGTGGCAATGGCAGAAGCGATCCTTCGCCGGTTGGGGATGGAGGATGTGTTCCCCGACGTTGCCTTTCTCGTCCGCAACCACCTGGTAATGGAGCAGGTTGCATTCCGGAGGAACATCCACGATCCGGATACCATCCGGGAGTTTGCCGGACGGTTCGACCACCCGGAACAACTCGACTACCTCTACCTCCTAACGTATGCGGACCTGTCGGCGGTCAACATCAATCTCTGGACAGAGTGGAAATCTACGATGCTCCAGGATCTCTACCGCCGCACATCGGAGGTCCTCCGCCGCAACCTGCGCGGCACTCAGATTGACGATTTCCACCAATCGAAACGCGAGGCGGCCGAGCTGGACATTGTGGACAAGCTGAGCGCATCGATGCCACGCGAGCACATCGAGCGCCATCTGCAGGGAATTCAGAGCGAGGCATACGCTACACTGTTCTCGGAAGAGGAAATCGCGGAACACATCAAGAAGAGCGGTGCGGAGGAACCGATTTCCACACTGTTCAACCATACGGAAGGCTATACCGACGTGACCATCATTGCTCAGGATGCCCCGTATGCACTTGCGAAGTTTTGCGCGGTTCTCGCCGCAAATGATGCGAACATCTTTGACGCGAACGTTTTCACTCGCGACGACGGAATCATCATCGACCGGTTCCGCGTTAGCGACGCAACGAGCAAGCAGCACCTGGATCTACGTGTCTGCACGAAGATCGCGGATGACCTGACGAAGGTTATGGCGGGAGACCTTGACATAGAGCACCTCTTCGAAGCTCACCGGAGGAAGTGGAAACGCAAGCCAAAGCATCCAGTGAACCCGAACGTACGGACAGACGTGGCATTCGAGGATAACCCGCGTTATACTATCCTTGATGTCTATGCGCCCGATTCCGTTGGGTTTCTCTATCGCGTAACGGAGGTAATCTCCCGTTTGGGGCTGGACATCTACTTTGCCAAGATTGCAACGCGTGTAGACGGCATCGTTGATGCGTTCTATGTCCTTGATAGGGCGGGCCAGCCGATCACCGATCTATCGCGGCGGGAGGTAATCAGGAATGAGATTCTCGGCATCTTGCGGGCACTGGCAGATCAACAATTGGAATAGTAATCCACTTTTCACGAGCTTACTTCTCACATTATCTCATGAATTCGAAACCCATCGGCGTGTTTGACAGCGGCATCGGCGGCCTGACCGTCGTACATGCCTTGACCACACGAATGCCGCACGAGAACATCGTCTACTTTGGCGATACCGCTCGTGTTCCGTACGGACCCAAGTCGCCGCAGGTGGTCCGGGAATACGCAGGGCAGGATGTGGACTTCCTGATCTCGAAAGACGTGAAGATGGTGGTGATTGCGTGTAATACAGTCTCAGCAGTGGCACTGGATATTGTACAGAAACATGCGCGTGTACCGGTGATGGGTGTGATTATCCCAGGCTCGGCCGCTGCCGTGGCGGCAACAAGGAAAAAACGGATCGGCATTATTGGAACGCGAGCCACCGTCAATAGTAACGCGTACACTAACGCGGTACGTCAGATGGATGCCGGGGTGCAGGTGTTTGCCCAGGAGTGCCCCTTATTTGTTCCTCTTGCAGAGGAAGGTTGGGTGGACCACAAGGTGACAGACATTGTTGCCAAGGAATACTTGTTTCCGTTGAAGGCCGAGAAGATCGACACGCTCATTCTTGGATGTACACACTACCCCTTGCTGCGGCGAGCGATTGCGGCTGCGGTCGATGGGAACGTTACACTTATCGATTCGGGCGAAGCGACCGCTGTGGAAGTGGAGCGGATCATCGACGAGAAGGGTCTCCGCAACCCGAGCAGGCAGAAACCGAATCTTCAGTTTTATGTGAGCGACGTGCCGGCGAAGTTCACAGGGCGGAAGGATTCTAAGAGTTCGATAAACGGTACGGATGATCACTTCGTCAGCGGTGTTTCAACGGGGAGTTCGCTCCGCTTGCTCCAGTCTTCAAACGACCCGTCGTAGAGGCGCACGTCATATCCGAGGTTCTTCGCGACAAAATACACAAAGGTCGCTTGTTGTCCGATATGGCAGTAGGTAACCACCTGTCTCTCGGGTGAAACACCGGCGGCAAGAAAGAGATCCTTCAGCGCTTCGACGGTTTTGAATTTTCCGTTCTCCTCTACCACAGTGGAAAATGGTATGCTCGCCGCGCCCGGGATGTGGCCGGGGCGCTGGTTCATCCCCGGTTTTGCCCCAGTGTAAAATTCCTCGCTCCGCGAATCCACAATGGCAACGTTGGGTTGATGGAGACGGGACTTCACCCAGTCCGCATCCACAACAATCTCTTCCCGCGGGTGGGGAGTGAGCGAACCCTTTTGTGGCGTTCCAATCTCCTTCGTGAGAGGCCTTCCTTCCTTTCGCCATGCAGGCATGCCGCCGTCGAGCACATAAGTCCTTTCTCCAAATCCGAGATAATCGAGCGTCATGTATACCCGCGTTGTCGGTGACAGCCAATCATTCCCCCAATAGACGACAATGCGGGAATCATCGGAAATGCCTTTCGATTCGAAGACGGAATCCAATCGTGCAACCGGTGGGAGCTCGAGCGTCAGACCTTCGCCGCGTGGAGTGGAAATCTCGGAGATTGCGATGTACTGTGCGCCAGGTATGTGTTCGGAATCGTACTCTCCCCTCTCGCCCACATGCAGGAGAACGATCGACCTTTTGGGCAGTTGTTCTGCAAGCCAATCCGTGGAGACGATGGAGCTCCTTCCGGTCTTCCTTTCCGGCAAACTCTCCTTCTCGGTGGGGAGCTTCTCTTCATTCCACTTGACAATACCTCCCTCCATATTCATTATCTTAAACCCCTTTTTTGTGAGGAGCTCGGTAGCCGTTCCGCTTCTCCGGCCAGTGCGGCAGTATGCGATGATGGTCTGGTTCTTATACTTCTCGAGTTCACCTACCCGTTGTTCCAACTCCTGCACCGGAATTAGGATTGCGTTTTTCAAGTGTCCGGTGTTGCTGTTATACTCTTCCGCGGTGCGGACGTCAAGAAGCACAACGTCAGATTTCTCTTCCGTTAGCGCTCGCGTCTCTTTCGTCGAGATGATGTGTTTCTTGTCTTTTCCCTGTTCGTGAGGGTAAACCGCCGCCACAAAAACCATCATCAGTATAGTCAATGACAGTGGTGCAAACGAGATGCGTGTCAAACTGCCTCCTTGGTATGATGCGGAAAGGAATCAGCTTCACATTAGGACGAGAGAATTGTGTTGATGTTGCGCGCCGCGATGTTCATGGGACCCATGCGAATCTTGGGTCTTTTGCTTCACCGCGCACGCTATTGTCTTCCGGGCGCAAGTATGGTATCTTTGGTTTGCGGCCACGGATGCTGGTCGCAGAGGTACCAGGAACTCGAACGAAAGAGTATGGTCCGAACAATCCTTCAGTTGGGAAACCCGGCGTTACGCGCCCGGTGCATACCGGTG
>JAERML010000308.1 GCA_016844425.1 Bacteroidota bacterium | reverse complement strand
GTAAATTCTTGAAAAGGCGAGGTTTTAAGAGGATCGAAGATATCGGACAACACGATTTACAAGCCTGTTATCAATGGGTTCGGCGGAAATTTCCCAGGGAAGAAGGCGGTGTCCGAGTTTTAGAGAGATTCCTCGTAGAGAAAGCTCTACTACACCCCCTACCTGTTTCCGAAACAAGCCCTCAAGATGTCCTCCTGAATAGATACATGGCCCACTTACGGGATGATCATGGATACGTTAACTCCACGGTCCAGCGACAAGGTTGCATTGTGGACGAGTTTCTCGACGGGATAACATTCGAGGAGCAACCGAACCGCCTAGCACAGGTGTGTATGGCGGATATCGAGGGCTTTATTCAGCGATTAGGAAAGCGAATGGGCCGGGTGGCTCTCCAAAAGCCGATTTCGGTGATTCGACACTTCCTCCGTTTTTTAGCTGCCAGTGGCGCCGTTCCGCAGGGACTGGATAGCCAGATTGATACACCGCGTGTTTACCGCCAGGAGCAACTCCCACGAGCCTTGCCATGGACAATCGTCGAAGCCTTTCTCCACTCCATCGACAGGAATACCTCCATGGGGAAGCGAGATTATGCGATGTTCTCGCTTATGGCAACTTATGGCCTGAGGGCCTGCGATGTCGTCGCTCTCAAACTGGATGATATCAAGTGGCGTTCCGGATGTATTCGGATTTGTCAAACAAAGACCGGTAACCCTTTGGACCTACCTTTCACCAATCAGGTCAGTTCAGCTCTCTATGATTATCTCAAGAAAATCCCTCGGTATGGCGAGTACAGACCTTCGCCTCAGAGCTCCTGGTGGTGCCCTGAAGCCGACCGCAGTGATAGAAGCATTTCAGGCGTGGTCCAGAAAGAGCGGACTCGATATTCCCTTCCAGGGTACTTACTGCTTGCGCCATTCATATGCGCTCCATCTTTTCCATCATGGCCTGCCTCTAAAGACCATCGGGGATCTCCTGAGACACCGATCACCCGAAAGTACAGCCGTCTATATTCGACTGGTCACCGAGGACTTACGGGTAGTCCCACTCCATGTACCAGCTTTTACTGAACGGCAAGAGGAGGTGGGGTCATGAAAACAAGAGCTTCGTTTCAATCGTTCATCGCGGCTGAGATTGTAAATTATATCTCTCTCAAGCAGGCATTAGGACGTAGTTTTGAATCCGCATCCATTATCTTGCTTAAGCTTGATCAGTTCTTGTTTAGAATAGGGAACCCATCCCCTGATCTCACTGCAGAAACGTTCACGCAGTGGTGCCAGACCATGGAAGTAGTCAGCTCGAATACCAAATTGGCCCGTATGCATATCGTCCGGAACTTCTGCCTCTACTGTCGACGTGGGAACCCCACTTGCTTCGTTCCGGACCCCACCCAATTCCCCCCCGCCCGACCAAGGATGCAACCTTATATCTTCTCGGATCTCGAAGTTGCCAGGATCCTCAGTTACAGTGATAGGATACCCGATTCCGTCAGATCTCCAATGCGCAATGGTTTAACTCGCCTGGCGATCATCCTCCTTTTTACCGCCGGTCTCCGTCTGGGTGAACTGCTTCGGTTGACCGCAACGGATTACGATCCCTCGGCGCAGACGCTCATGATTCGCGCCTCCAAGTTTCACAAGACGCGCCTTCTGCCTTTGCAAAGCGACGTGGCAATGGAGATCGAAAAGGTACTGAAGGCATTCCAATCGATTCGGCCACCTCTGCCTGCACATGTCCCCTTATTCTGGAGTTCCTGCTGCGGTGGTCGGGCATACAGCGGCACCCAAATTAGAAGAAATCTGCATATCCTGTTAAACCTTTCCGGAATCAAGAAAGCCAACGGTCGCTTGCCGCGTATTCACGACTTTCGTTTCAGTTTTGCAGTCAACGCGCTGCTACGCTGGTACCGTAACGGCAATGATGTTCAAGCCAAGCTGCCATTGTTGTCTGCTTACATGGGCCATGTTTCCGTGCTCTCTACCCACTACTATTTGCGATTCATCACCCCGCTTGCCACCCTTGCCAGTTCCACCTTCGCCACCCATTACGGGTCTTTGATCCAAGAGACAGAAGTGGAGGGCATGCGATGAAAACGAACCGACCCAATATGCTCGCCCTTCTGTTGCAGGACTTCTTTGCAGGCCATCTTCCCAGTCTGCGTGGGATGAGCCCGCACACTATCCAAAGCTATCGAGACAGTCTGGTGCTGCTTTTGCGATTTCTGGCTGAGCACAAGAAACATCCGGCATCTTCCTTGGATTTGGGAGACCTCGGCGCCCAAGAGGTTCAGTCCTTCCTTGTTTACTTGGAACAGGTGCGCAACAATAGCGGTTCCACGCGAAATATCAGGCTCTCTGCGATTCATTCTTTTTTCCGGTTTGTTGCCGCACAGCACCCTGACCGCTTGGAACATGCCCAGCGCATCCTGGGAATCCCGTTCAAGAAAACTTGTTCGCGTGTGATTGACTACCTGGAGTATGACGAAATTCAGAAGATTTTATCTATCATTGATCGGAGCACACCCAAAGGACGACGAGATTATACTCTTTTGGCGACCATGTTCAACACGGGTGCCCGGGTATAGGAGATTTTGGATCTAAAAGCTTGTGATCTGCAGCTCACCAAGCCGTTTCAACTCCATCTTATGGGGAAAGGAAGAAAACAACGCTGCTGTCCTATCTGGCCGCAGACCGTACAACTTCTACGCCGCCACTGTTTGGAACTCCAGATTGACCTTGGGTCGGAAGTTCGGATCTTCCAGAATTGCAGGGCCACATCTCTTACTCGATTTGGAGTCCGGTATATCCTGAAGAAGTGCTTGGAACACGCCCAAGTCCATATGCCCAGTCTTAATTCCAAGCGACTCCACCCGCATAGCATGCGCCATAGCACTGCAATCGCCCTCTTGAAATCCGGGGTAGACCTCTCAACGATAAGTCAATGGTTGGGACATTCAAATCTCAATACAACGAACCGATATGCCACCATTGATCTGGACATGAAACGTAAGGCCATCGCAAGCGTTAAACCGGTGAGTGATAAACGGACCCGCACAACGCCATGGCGGCACGACCATACCATTCTTGAATGGCTGGAATCCCTTTGAAGTCCAAATTAATGTGGAGTTGTCCATCAAAAATAACCTTTGCCAACAAACAGTTAGGTAGGCAACTCCACATTAATGACTACTCAACATTAGTCATACATCAGAGCCTTGATCGCTGTCGCTCTATGGTTCCGAAAGACGAAAACGCAGCCCGAAAAGG
>JAERML010000086.1 GCA_016844425.1 Bacteroidota bacterium | reverse complement strand
GGCGTTGTTCGTTGGTGCAATCGGCAAATCCGCACAAATTCCACTTTTCGTCTGGCTTCCTGACGCGATGGCTGGTCCGACGCCCGTCAGCGCACTCATCCATGCCGCAACGATGGTCACGGCCGGCGTCTACATGGTCGCCCGTTGTTCGGTCCTTTACGCGCTTGCACCCGCAACGATGGAGATCGTTGCAATCATCGGTGCCGCCACTGCATTGTTAGCAGCGACGATTGGACTCGTCCAGAACGACATCAAGAAAGTACTTGCCTACTCGACAGTCAGTCAGCTCGGCTACATGTTCCTTGCGCTGGGGGTTGGTGCATTCGCAGCCGGCCTCTTTCACTTAATGACACACGCCTTCTTCAAGGCGCTTCTCTTCCTCGGGTCCGGGTCCGTTATCCACGCAATGCACGACGAGCAGGACATCCAGAAAATGGGCGGCTTAAAGAAATACTTGCCCATTACGTACTGGACCTTCTTCATTGCGATGATAGCAATCGCGGGCATCTTTCCTTTCTCTGGCTTCTTCAGCAAGGATGAGATTCTCTGGAAGGTGTTCTCCCACGGGCAGTGGGGTCTGTGGCTGGTGGGACTGGTTGGTGCGGCACTCACGGCGTTCTACATGTCTCGTCTCACCGTTCTTACCTTCGATGGAGAGAAGCGTTGGGGATCGGACAAGCATCCGCACGAGTCACCGAAGACGATGACGGTGCCGTTGATTATACTTGCTCTCCTCTCTGTAGTGGGAGGATTTGTGGGAGTGCCTGCAAGCCTCGGGGGTGGAAATGCGATTGAACATTGGCTGGAGCCTGTGTTCGAGCGAGCGAATCTGGTGATGGCGCTGCCCGGTCACGGCATGGAGACGATCGAATACGTGCTCATGGCTCTTTCGGTAGGGGTGGGGGTTGGCGGTATTCTTCTTGCCCGACTCTGGTACCTGAAGAAACAGGAAGTACCACAGCAGTTGAGTACAAGAGTGCCAGGACTCTACAAACTCCTATTGAACAAATACTACGTCGATGAAGCGTACGACGCTGCCGTTGTAACTCCTATCCAGAAGAGCTCGGAAACGCTGCTGTGGAGAATTGTCGATGTGGGGATGATCGATGGACTTGTAAATGGCCTGGCAAAGTTCTTCGGCGGTGTGAGCAAGGTGATCAGGATGGGGCAAACGGGTGTGGCACAGAACTACATGTTTGTCTTTCTCCTCGGCGTGGTGGTCATTCTCGGCTGGCTGATTGCACATTAATCTGACACTTATTCCATGATCGATAGTTACATTCTCAGTCTCATTCTTGCTCTTCCGCTTGTTGGTGGGCTGCTCATTCTATTTCTTCGGGCGGAATCCAAGACCCTCATCAAGGCCATCGGCCTTGGCTCGTCCGGCCTTGCTTTTGTTGCCTCCGTCTGGCTCTTCCTTGCGTTCGATGGTGCAACGCCGGGCATGCAGTTCGTGGAAAAGCATCTCTGGATTCCGAGTCTGGATATCTCCTACCACATCGGCATCGATGGAATCTCGCTTCTCCTGGTGGTGCTAACGACCTTTCTCACGCCGATTGCGTTGCTCGCCTCCTGGGAGTCTATTGAACAAAAGCTGAAGGGATACGTTGCCTTGATGTTGCTGCTGGAAGTGGGAACGCTTGGTGTGTTCGTTGCGCTGGATATGTTTCTCTTCTATGTGTTCTGGGAGTTCATGCTCATCCCGATGTACTTCATTATCGGTATCTGGGGTGGCGGCGAGAGAATTTATGCGGCGGTCAAGTTCTTCCTTTACACGATGGCCGGAAGCCTGCTCATGCTGGTCGCGATCATCTGGCTTGGAGTGTATGCGTCCACACAACCCGGAGGGAGTTTCACCACCGATCTGATGAAGTTGTACGCGATTGCGCCGGGTATTCCGATGGGAATTCAATCATGGATGTTCCTCGCTTTCACGCTCAGCTTCTGCATTAAGGTTCCGCTTTTTCCATTTCACACCTGGTTGCCGGATGCGCACGTCCAGGCTCCGACCGCAGGAAGCGTGATTCTTGCCGGCGTTCTCCTGAAGATGGGAACCTACGGACTAGTTCGCTTCTGCCTGCCGTTATTCCCGTACGCGACGTTTACATACCTTCCGTATATTGCCGTCCTCGCTGTCATCGGCATCATATACGGCGCGCTTGTTTCTATGGTGCAGACGGATCTCAAAAAACTAGTAGCGTACTCGTCGGTGAGTCACCTCGGCTTTGTCGTGCTCGGCATTTTTGCACTGAACGAAGAAGGGATGCAGGGAAGTGTTATCCAGATGATCAACCACGGCCTTTCGACAGGAGCGCTCTTTCTTCTCGTGGGAATGATCTACGACCGTCGCCATACGCGGATGATCACGGACTTTGGTGGATTGGCGAAGCAGATGCCCGTCTATGCCAGCTTCTTCATGATCGTCATGCTATCATCAGTTGGACTCCCCGGGCTGAATGGGTTCGTGGGTGAGTTCCTGATCTTGCTCGGGGCGTTCAAGTCCCAGTTCCTTGGCAGCTATTGGTTTGCGATTTTCGGAGCGACTGGCGTGATCTTTGCGGCCGTCTATCTGTTGTGGAGCTACCAGCGCGTCTTCTTTGGCAAGCTGGACAACCCCGCAAATCACAAATTGGTGGACCTCTCGATTCGGGAGATTGTGGTGCTGGTTCCTGTTGTTGTCCTTATCGTCTGGATTGGATTCTACCCAAATACGTTTCTTGAAAAGTCGGCCCTTTCCTCCCGCCAGATCATCCAGCAGATTCAGGATGCCCGGGCGGGTGGTCAATCGGTCACCGCGGAACAGACATCCGGAACGGCGAAGGATGTGGTTGAATGATGCTCCTGATCCGACGGTTAGCGCTTCTTAGTCTTGCGATTGCATTGGTCAGCCAGGCTTCATTTGCCGGGGATGGAAGTATCGGTGCACCGGTGAACCCCTGGATGATCATCCCGTTTGTCCTGCTCCTTCTCTCCATCGCGATCGCCCCATTCATAAACCGGCACTGGTGGGAACACAACTATCCTTATGTGTCGATTGCGTTGGGCCTCGTGACCATTTCCTACTACATTTTCGGTCTGGGGAACGTGGAGCGCCTGTTGCATACGGGATTTGAGTACATCAGCTTCATCATGTTGATCGGTTCCCTGTTTGTGGTTGCCGGCGGGATTCATATCAAGATTAAGGGAAAATCAAAACCGCTGGCGAATGTTTTCCTCCTGGCCATTGGCGCGGTGATTTCCAATATTGTTGGCACAACCGGCGCATCGATGATATTGATCCGTCCTTACATTCGGGTGAACCGATACCGGATCAAGCCGTACCACATTGTCTTCTTTATCTTCATCGTGAGCAACATGGGGGGAGCGCTGACGCCCATTGGTGATCCACCGCTGTTCCTCGGTTATCTGAAAGGAATTCCGTTCTTCTGGGTAGCTGAGCATCTCTGGTACAAATGGGCAATTGGCATGATCGCGGTCCTCGGGATTTTTTATGTCGTTGATCTCTTGCACTTCAACAAACTCTCTGCAGCAGTGCGGCATGGTGTGGAAGGAGCGGAAGAAGAGGGGGAAGCCATCGGAGTCCAGAACGTTTTCTTCCTCGTCATGATTCTCGTTGCGGTGTTCATAACGAGTCCCATCTTCCTTCGTGAGTTGTTGATGCTGTTGGCGGCGATCGGATCATACTATACGACAAAACCTGAGATCCACAAGAAGAATGAGTTCAACTTCCTGCCGATCAAGGAAGTTGCCATTCTGTTCATTGGTATCTTTGCCACGATGATCCCGGCCCTGCAGTGGCTCGAACAGAACGCAGCACAAACGGGAATTGCTCGGGCAGAGCAATTTTATTGGGCTACCGGTATTCTGTCCGCATTCCTGGATAACGCCCCAACGTACCTGACATTCCTGAGCACGGCAATCGGATTGTTCGTGAATGAGGAGATCGTTCAACAGGTCCAGCACCTCGTGCAAACCCACGGAGCTGATTTTGCGCAGGTTACGGGTCCACATGCAATAGAAATCAAGAATACATTCTTGACACTGATGCAATACCACGGTGATCTGGTGATGACGGGGAATGTGCCCTTGGACGACATCAGTGTGTCGTACTTGATTGGTAATCACAATATTTACATCCAGGCAATCTCGATCGCGGCTGTCTTCTTTGGGGCCTGCACGTACATTGGGAATGGCCCGAACTTCATGGTAAAAGCGATCGCTGAGCAGAGCGGGGTGGAGTGTCCGAGTTTCTTTGGATATGTGTTCAAGTATACGGTCCCGGTTCTCTTGCCGGTTTTTGTCATCATCTGGTTCTTTTACTTTGCCGGACAATAGCGTACAGATGTTTCCATGACCATTTCACTGAATGACATTCTCACAACTGCGCCGCTTACGATCGTCTCGCTGGCGGCGTTGATCGTTCTCGTCATCGAATCTCTTCACGATAGAACTGAGACGCTGAACTGCTGGGTCTCCATCATTGGTCTCGCCCTGTCTGCTGGCGTCGCGCTACAGGGGGTCGAAAGCACGGGGACGGCCTACTTCGGCATGGTCACCACTGGTGGCTACGCAAATTTCTTTGCGATCGTGTTCTCCGCCGCGGGGATTCTGAGTATCATGCTGTCGAACTCATACATCAAGAAAGAGAATATCGAGCACGGGGAGTACTATTCGCTGATCCTCTTCGCGGTGACGGGAATGATCTTGATGGCCGCCGCCGCCGACCTTGTGGTGTTCTTCCTTGGTCTTGAAGTGATGTCGATTTCATTCTACATCCTTGCCGGATTTGCACGAAAGCGGGTCGCGAGCAACGAGGCTGCGCTCAAGTACTTTTTGCTTGGCGCTTTCGCTACCGGGTTTCTTCTGTACGGAATCGCGCTTCTGTACGGAGCAGCAGGGACGACCAATATTGCACAGATCGTTCAGTACGCGACCATACATCCCGGCGGGGTCACGTTCGTGATCGGGTTGGGTTTGCTCCTGGTCGGGCTGGTATTCAAGGTGGCAGCGGTGCCATTTCATATGTGGGTGCCGGATGTGTACGAAGGCTCACCCACCACAGTGAGCGGGTTCATGTCCACCGGCGGAAAGGCTGCTGCATTCTCTGCATTCCTTCTGATCTTTGCCCCCGCGTTAGTGAATGCCACGGCTTCCATTCGTGACGTCATTGCCGTCATCGCGGCTATTTCGATGGTCATAGGAAATGTCATCGCCATCTCCCAATCGAACCTGAAGAGAATGCTAGCCTACTCCAGCATTGCGCATGCCGGCTATATTCTTTCCGGTATTGTTGCTGCGAACGAACTGGGAAGCAATGGGGTCCTCTTCTATCTCGTGGCGTATACGTTCATGAATCTGGGCGCTTTCGGTGTTCTTTCCATTCTCGAATCAAAGGAGGGGCAGAACCTTACATTCGATGATTACGCGGGACTGTCTGCCCATCGACCAACACTAGCTGCCCTGATGGCGCTTTTCATGTTCTCGCTCTCTGGGATACCCCCGTTTGCAGGCTTCTTCGGCAAGTATTACGTTTTTGCCGGAGCTGTGGAGGCAGGATATACTTGGCTTGCCATCGTCGGTGTGTTGATGAGTGTTGTTTCCGCCTACTACTATCTTCGCCTTGTGGTTCTGATGTACTTCAAGGAACAGGCTTCCATGATGAACGCTGAAGTGTCGGCACTGGGCGTCACAGCCTTGGTTCTCTGCGCAGCCGGCCTGGTGATGTTTGGCATCTTCCCTGCAATCATCATCAACCTCACGACACACTTCTTCTAGGTCCCTTATGCAGGTGCTTGTTACTGCGGACCAGATGCAACAATGCGATCGCATTGCGATCACAAAGTATGCAATTCCCGGACTCCTCCTGATGGAGAACGCAGGACGTGCTTGCGTGGAGGAATTGACGCGCCGGTACGGAAGTGTGGAAGGTCGACAGGTGGTTGTATTTTGCGGCAAAGGAAACAATGGTGGTGACGGGTTTGTAGTCGCACGGCACCTGCTGAATCTCGGGGCCCGAGTTTATGTTGCTCTCCTCTGTAGGAAGTCTGAAGTGAAGGGAGACGCGAAGACCAACCTGCAGGTGCTGTTGAAGTTGCTCAAGGACCGACAACCTGATCTGGCGATGCAGGAAATCTCTGCTTCGTTGACTCGACTCCCGACGCCGGATATTGTCGTTGATGCGATCTTCGGGACGGGCTTCTCCGGGAGTGTGCGCGGCATGCAGGAACGGGCGATCCGCTGGATCAATGCAAAAGGGAAGTACACCGTCGCAATAGATATTCCGTCAGGTGCTAACGCCACGACGGGCGCTGTCGAAGGTATTTGTGTGCAAACCTGACCGTGACCATGGGTTCGGGAAAGGTTGGGCAGTACGTTGGAGCCTGCCGGGATCACACAGGTGATCTTGTGCCTGTCGATATCGGTATTCCCCGAAGGGCTTTTGCATCAATCGTCAGCCCGGTGGTCCACATCCTTGCGGATGACGTGAAGAGTGTTCTTCCGAAGCGATCGCTCACTGCGCACAAACATTCGGTTGGTAAGATATTCATTCTGGCAGGTTCACGCGGCCTTACCGGGGCTCCTATCATGTGTGCGCAAGGTGCGATGCGATCAGGTGCCGGTGCTGTCGTTCTCGGCGTGCCGCAATCCATCCACGGAGCGTTGGTTCGGAAAGCTACTGAAGTGATGATGACTCCATTAGAGGAAACGGGCGAAGGGACAGTAGCGGCCGCTGCTCTCAAAGTCATCAATGAACGGGTTGAATGGGCAGACGTGGTAGTGATCGGTCCGGGACTGTCGCTTAATAAAGAAACCGGCCAGCTCATCCGTGATATAGTGAGCACAATCCACAAGCCCATAGTACTAGATGCGGATGGACTTACGGCGATCGCGGAGCAACCCGCGCTCTTAAGGCGAAGAAGAATTCCGGCCGTCCTTACTCCGCATGTCGGGGAGTTGAGCCGCCTCATCGGAAAACCTACAAAAGAGATTGAGACCCTTCGCGTACAAATCGGGCGTTCGAGCGCACGGCAGCTCAAAAGTATCGTGGTACTCAAGGGATCCCCGACAGTGACTGCAACCCCCTCCGGCAGCACATACCTGAACTCGACCGGTAACCCGGGAATGGCCACCGCGGGAGCAGGCGATGTCCTTGCAGGTGTCATAGCTGCGTTCATCGGGCAGGGGATGACTCCCGAGGATGCCGCGTACAGTGGAGTGTTTGTTCACGGACTGGCGGGTGATATGGCATCGGAGCGGCTCGGCCAGCGAAGCGTGATGGCGATGGATATTGCGGACGCACTCTCTGGCGCTCTCTCCCGATTGGAAGGTGCATGACTATTCTTAAGAGCCCGTTCGTTCGTTACCAGTTGCCGGTGATTCTCTGGGCTCTTTTGATTTTTATCAGTTCTTCGATTCCAGGAGACGACTTTCCTGAAATCAACGTGCCAATGGCAGACAAGATTGTCCATTTTTTCATCTTTTTTGTCTTCTGTGCCTTCACCCACCGGGCAGTGAAACACCAGACAAGGTTTCCGATCTTCGCTCGCCACCATCTGCTGGCAAGTGTGCTCCTGACGGTTGTCTATGGGATGATAGACGAAGCACATCAGATATTTGTTCCCATCCGGAGCCCAAGCGTGCGGGATCTCCTCGCTGATGCTTTGGGTGCCTCCCTCTATGTTGCGGTCATCTGGCTTAAGACGAGAGTACGTAGTTCATCTATGGAATGAGCGGTTCATCGTCCCTGGTTCCATGGTTGATTTTCCAGGTCGAAATGGGTACCTTTGTACGTTGAACTTTTCGCTCATACATACGAATGGGAAAGCCCGTGCTGGTCTCCTGACAACAGATCGAGGGGATATCCCGACGCCGATCTTTATGCCCGTCGGAACGCAGGGGGCGGTCAAGGCGGTTGAGCCGAGGGAGCTTGAGGAAATCGGGGCGAAAGTCATTCTCGGAAACACATATCACCTTTAC
This sequence comes from Bacteroidota bacterium, assembly GCA_016844425.1. The sequence continues at coordinate 1,330 of JAERML010000086.1, read as the reverse complement.
CTGCGTCCGGGGGTCGATTTAATCGAGAAGGCAGGGGGGTTGCATCGCTTCATGAACTGGGACTTGCCAATCTTGACCGATAGCGGTGGTTATCAGGTCTTCAGTCTCTCCGACCTCCGGGGCATTTCAGATGATGGTGTCGAGTTCAAATCCCACATTGATGGCTCTTTGCATCGATTCACCCCGGAACGTGTGGTGGACATCCAGCGGTCGCTCGGCTCCGACATCATGATGGTACTTGATGAGTGCACGCCGTTTCCATGCGACGAAGAGTATGCCCTGGCTTCGAGTCGTCTTACTCTACGGTGGGCGCAACGGTGCAGGGCCAGGATGGAACAGACCTTACCCCATTATGGCAAGCGTCAAGCTCTCTTTCCAATCGTTCAAGGTGGTACGTTTCCTGCGATACGTGAGGAATCGGCGACAGCATTGGTCGAAATGGGGTTCGAAGGGTACGCCATTGGTGGACTTTCTGTCGGTGAGCCGGCGGAGATGATGTACGCCATGACGGAGTTGTGCACGGGAATCCTCCCGGTCGAGAAACCCCGGTATCTTATGGGGGTCGGCACACCGGAGAATCTTCTCGAGTCAATTGAGCGTGGGATTGATATGTTTGATTGCGTCCTGCCGACGCGGAATGGAAGGAACGCAGTCTTTTTCACGCGCAACGGCAAGGTCAATATTAAGAACGCAGGGTTTTTCAATGACTTTTCACCGATTGATTCGACCTGTGAATGCTATGGATGCAGAAAGTTCACGCGTGCCTACATCCGTCACCTTTTTAAAGCGCGTGAGATCATGGCGCTTCAACTTGCTTCCATCCACAATCTCTATTTCTATCTCTGGTTGATGCGTTCGGCACGCGAGGCGATCCTGAACGACAACTATGCAGGATGGAAAGCAGTGCAGCTCGAAATGCTTTCGGTAGAAATAAAAGAACAACAGTAACTATCACGCATTACTTTCAGGAGGACCATTTGATTCATTCATTCGTTATTGCCATGGCTCCACCGCAGGGCGGATCCGGTGACGGCGGGCTGATGAGTACAATCATCATGTTCGCGTTGATCATCGGCATCTTTTACTTTCTCATTCTGAGACCGCAACAGAAGCGGCAGAAGGAACGTGAAAAATTATTGGAATCAGTGAAGAAGGGTGACAAAGTCATCACTTCCGGAGGTTTGCATGGAACTGTTGCAGGAATTGATGAGAAGACACTCTTGATACAGGTGTCGGAGAACGTGAAAATGAAATTTGAGCGGTCCGCCGTAACGACAATTGTTAAAGAAAGCGACGGGGATCAGAAGGCCGCCAAGTAGCGAACAAGGGG
>JAERML010000085.1 GCA_016844425.1 Bacteroidota bacterium | reverse complement strand
CAGAACGATTTCTTTGCTGCATTCCGCGACGTCGATTGTCTCCTGATGCCAACCACTCCCACAACGGCGTTTCTCTTTGGAGAGAAAACAGAGGATCCGTTGCAGATGTATCTATCGGATATTTTCACTGTCTCGGCAAACCTTGCCGGCGTTCCTGCCATCAGTGTCCCGTGCGGAAGGGACAGCAAAGGGTTGCCGATTGGTGCGCAGTTTGTCGGGAAGCATTTTGATGAAGCTACCATTCTGCGTGCGGCCGATTTTGTCGAAGCTGTGGTTAGTGTTGCATGAACCACATTTCTCAATTCATATTTTCTCAGCGAACTCACTTGAGACCATTCACACATCGGAACAATGAATCATGAGCGTACTTGTCAATAGGAACACCCGGCTTGTCGTGCAGGGAATTACCGGCGGTGAGGGGACGTTTCACACCTCCCAAATGATCGAATACGGCACCAACGTCGTTGCAGGTGTTACACCGGGAAAGGGGGGAACGATGTACACGGGGAACGATAAGGATACCTTCGAGCATGCAGTTCCCGTCTACGACACGGTGGCGGATGCCGTTCGCGAAGCCAGAGCCGACACATCCGTGATCTTCGTCCCCGCAGCGTTTGCGGCCGATGCGATCCTTGAAGCCGCGCAAGCGGGCATCAAGGTGATTGTCTGCATCACGGAGGGGATCCCTGCTCGGGACATGGTGCGGGTGTACGAGTATATCGGCAAGAATGGGACGCGGCTGATTGGCCCGAACTGTCCCGGGGTGATCACACCAGGCGAATGCAAGGTGGGAATCATGCCCGGATTCATTCACAAAAAGGGAAGGGTTGGCGTCATTTCCCGAAGCGGAACATTGACGTACGAAGCCGTGTGGCAGTTGACAGAGCGCGGAATTGGGCAATCAACCTGCATTGGTATCGGAGGCGATCCGGTGATCGGCACTCGCTTCATTGACGCTATCAAGCTTTTCAATGAGGACAGCAACACAGACGCCGTGATCATGATCGGTGAAATCGGAGGGACTGCCGAGGAGGAGGCTGCAGCTTACATCAAAAAACACGTGAAGAAGCCCGTGGTGGGATTCATCGCGGGGCGTACAGCGCCGCCCGGGCGTCGCATGGGACATGCAGGTGCGATCATCGCCGGAGGGAAAGGAACAGCACAGGAGAAAATGGTTGCGATGAAGAAAGCGGGGATTCACGTTGTCGAGAGTCCGGCTTTGCTGGGCGAGACGATGGAAAGCGTTCTTACAAAAAGAGGGCTTCTTTCTCGCCCGCGCGCGAAGGCAACCCCGTCCCTTAAGAAGCGGCGCTATGCTGCGAAAACCGGGAAAGTCAGAGGCAAAAAAGCAACCAGGAAAGCATCCGGACGCCGAAAACGATAATTACTTCAAACACATCTTCATTCAATAGCACTATGGAGGTCCATTGGTAGAACGAACACTGGCGATATTGAAACCTGATTGTATTAAGAAAAACGTTGCCGGGCAGGTCATTGGTCGGATTGAGAAGGCCGGCTTCAGGATTCTTGGTTTGAAGATGGTCCGACTCACGAAAGAAACAGCCGGCGGCTTCTACGCCGTCCACCGTGAGCGTCCATTCTTTATTGATCTCGTGAACTTCATGAGCTCCGGGAAATGTGTTCCAATCGCCCTGGAAAAAGAAAACGCCGTAGCGGACTTCCGGAAACTCATCGGCGCAACAGATCCGAAAGATGCAGAGCCGGGGACCATCCGAAGAGATTTTGCCTCGAGCAAAGGTGAAAATATCGTCCACGGGTCCGACTCACCTGAAAACGGACGGAATGAAATTGCATTTTTCTTTTCTGAAAAAGAAATCATAGAAAACGTTTGATTGCCGGCTGGTTACTCATTGCAAGGAGGGCCTTCCCTCCTTGCAGCGTTTATATGGATGTTCTGACCGCAACGGCGCACCTTGTAATGAGGCAACGCAATGGCATTGAGGATCTGGAAGAAGCTCTCCGAATCGGTCGTTCACAAGAATCCCTGGTGGACATACAAACGGGATGAGTTCGAGCTCCCCTCAGGGAAACGCGGCCAATATTACTACTCTCACACCAACGGTTCCTCCATGGTTATTCCGATCATGAATGACGGGAAGATACTGATGGTCAAACAACATCGGTATCTCGCCGGCAAGGAGAGCATTGAGTTTCCTTGCGGCAGTGTGAAGGACGGGTCGAGTTACGACGAGACTGCATGGCTGGAACTCTCGGAAGAAACAGGATACTCGGCCGGACGTTTTTTCATGGCGGGGGAGTTCAATCCATATAATGGGATCACCGATGAGATGTGCCATGTGTACATCGCCAGGGAGCTTCAGTTTGTGGGAGGCACGCCGGATGAGACGGAAGAGTTCGAACTCATTCCCTTGACTGCAGCCGAGCTGGATCGCCGCATCCAGTCCGGGGAGATCTGGGATGGAATGTCGATTGCAGCCTGGCACATCGTGAAAACAAAAATCGATACGTGAAATGAGACTCATGATCCTTGGCTTGTGGTTGGTGGGCCTTGTTACCCGGTGTCCGGCTGGCGATAGGGTGAAACTCGGTGCCGATGTTCTTCTAGAACAGCACCTTTCGTCATTGAAGGAGAAGCGCATCGGATTGATTACGAACCATACCGGTCGACTTTCCAATGGGGAGTACCTGGTAGATGTGCTACTTTCGAGGGGAATTAATGTTGTTGCACTGTTCGGGCCGGAGCATGGCATACGTGGTGAAGCTGCGGCAGGTGAGAAGGTCGCTGATGCGAAGGATGTGAAGACGGGAATTCCAGTGTTCTCCCTTTATGGGTCGACGCGAAAGCCGACACCGGCAATGCTCCAAGATGTCGACGTGCTTGTATACGACATCCAGGACGTTGGCGCCCGCTTCTACACGTACATCAGCACCATGGGCCTTGCAATGGAGGCTGCGGCAGAACGGGGGATTCCATTCATCGTTCTGGATCGCCCGAACCCCCTCGGCGGAGAACTGGTTGATGGACCGATGATGGAAGATTCGCTCACGTCCTTTGTTGGCATGTATCCTCTTCCGGTTGTGTATGGACTGACGTGCGGGGAGCTCGCGCTCATGATCAAAGGTGAGGGTTGGCTGGGAAAGCAGAAGGAGTGCGATCTCACGGTCATACCAATGGAAGGCTGGAGGCGCTCCATGCGCTGGGAGGAAACAGAGCTTCGCTGGATTCCACCGTCACCGAACATCCCAACGCCACATGTTGCATTGATTTATCCTGCAACATGTATCATTGAGGCTACGAATGTCTCCGAGGGAAGAGGCACGGACCGCCCCTTTGCTACTATTGGTGCACCGTTCGTTGATGGCGAGATTCTCTCTGATGCGATGAATGGCCTTGGATTGGCAGGCGTGATGTTCCATCCGGCTTCGTTCACTCCTACCACGTCAAAATTCAAAGGAGTGCGTTGTTCTGGGGTGTCAATCGAGGTCAGTGATCCTTCGGTCTATGAACCTTCCCGCATCGCGGTTTACCTTCTCCATCAACTTCGTGCGCTTTACCCGGATCAATTCAACCTTTCCCGGTCGTCATTCCTGAGACTAATGGGCTCTGCGTGGGTCTACGAAAGTGTGTCCGGGGGTGAATCTCCCGAGAAAATCCTCCCCAATCTGCGCAATGCCCTGAAGGAGTACCGACTTCGGTCGACTCGTTATCACCTTTATCACGCTGACTGACGACCGGCAGTTAAGGTTTATTAATCGGTCACCAGTCCCAAGTGGTTGACTTTCCAAGCACAATTGGTTAAATTTCAGCGGTTTTTTCCGACTTGCCTTACCCAACAAAAGGTGAGAAATGACCGATGGTGGCACCAAAGCGGCGGTAAGAGCTTTTCGATCCGGATTGTTTACCGTGAATGGTATCGTCGCTGCAGTTGTCGTGCTGGCGCTCATCATTGGTCTTTTTCTTGGTTCGCCGGTGGGGCGAATCATCTGTGGTCTGTTTCTCTTTGCAGGTCTTGTGGCGGCCGTGATTGCCTGGAGGAAACAGATAAACATCTTTGGCGGGGATGGTGGGGCGGACACTGAGGAAATGTATTCACAATCCCCCGAAGCTACTATGAAGAAACTACTCTTTGATGATTTCCAATCACGGGGTGGGAAGTATGTGGTGAAGGAGATCCAAGAAGAAGATGTGGTGATGCCTTCAACAAAAACGGTTCAGCCTGTGCCAATAACCATGCGGGAGGAAAAGGCGGAGGAGTTTCAGATCTCCGATTTCTTTGATCTCGATTCTGATATCTTTCGGAGTGATACCGAACCGAAGAGCGAATTCAACTTTCTCCTCCACAAGGCACTTCTCGCCTTGAAGGATGTCGTATTTTCGCATTCAGCGGCGTTCTTCTGGGCAAACCATGAGAAACAACAGATGGTTCTCGAGACGCATGCTACCGACAGTCAGAATTTCATGACAGCGAAGCGATTCGATGTGGAGGACGACGTGGTCAGTCAGGTGGCGCGGACAGGTAAGCCGCAGCTGCTCGGCAGAATTAATCCCGTTTCGGAAAGAGAATTGATCCGGTATTACGAATCACCCGAGTACATCAAGTCCGTTATAGTGGTGCCGGTCTACTTCGTCAAGGGAGATGGCGACCAGCTTCCCGTGGGTGTCATCGTTGCGGACAGCAAGGCGGAAGACGCGTTTGGGGCAGAAACGATGGGCATGCTCGGGAACTTCACCAAGCTGGTCTCGGCATTGATCAAGAGCTACACGGACAAGTATGATTTGTTGCTCGACTCAGAGCTCTTGACCTCTATTCGGAGAATGAATGACCGGATCAAGTCAGATCCAACGGAGTTCACGATTCTCAATTCTCTTGCTGAAGAAGCGAATCGTCTGATCAACTGGGATTTTCTGACAGTCGCGATGTACAGCGATGAACAACGCGGCTGGGTGCTGCAAAAGGTGGTCAACAGATCCGGACAGCCATACGTGACGCCCGATCAGGTCGTTGATTTCAATACAAGTGTAGTCGGCAATGTCATCAAGACCAATGGCGTTGAGCGCATCGATGATCTGGCAGCGGAAGAGCCTGTCCGATTTCATCCCCTGGAGCATATCGACGCGAAGGGAACATTTCTGTGCATCCCGATCAGCTCGATGAACCGCTGCTACGGTGCATTGTCTCTGGAGAGCAGGACGCCTGGAAATTTCTCGGGAAATGAAGTGGAAACCATCTACCGGCTTGTTGAGAGCGCTGCGATGGCCCTGGAGGTGCTCTACATGAACGACCTCGTCAAGGACTTCGTGATCGTAGACCAGTTGACGGGATCGTTCAACAAGAAGCATTTTCTCAAGAAGCTGGAGGAGGAAGTCCAGCGGGCAGAGGACTTTGGAGACGACCTCGCACTTGTGTCTATAGCTCTCGACGGGGTACAGGAGCACATCAACAGGTACGGCAGGGAAGGTCTCGACTCTATCGTCAATACCGTGGCGAAGATTATCCGCGCGAATATCCGTTCGTATGATGTAGTTGGCCGCCAGGAAGGTGATGGTATTGGCGTTCTGCTGGCGAATACAGCGGCGAGCGATGCGTACCTTTGGGCAGAGAAACTCCGAAAGCAGATCGCAAGTCATATTATCACGCTTGGCAACAGAAGTTTCTCGGTGACTGTCAGCGCCGGCGTGTGTGGGCTGGGCGAGGGAATGCATAAGGATGAGTTGATCTCCGGGACCTCACAGGTCCTGAACAAGGCAATGGAAAATGGCGGGAATCTGGTACGTGTGTTTTAACTGAAGAAAGGGTGTACTGAGCAATGGCAAAACAACAATCATTCGCCGACAAGGCAACCAAAGCTGCGGCGCAAAGAGGTTCCAAGTGTCCCACGTGCGGCAGTATCTTCCAACCGATCTTGATGGTCTCGTCTGAACGGTCCAAAGTTGGATCGAGCTACAAGTTCAACGAGCGTCGTGTGCAAGTCTGCAAGTGCAACGAGAAACAAATCTACTCCTGAGTTTGCTCTCACGGATGTAAACTTTCCGCGATGGATTCCGTATAGTTTGGCGTAAGCGGAGCGGAAGGCTTCACGGACATCATGGCCGCCGACCGCGGCGAAAGACAAACGCGATTCAATCACGAAGAAGATCCTACTTATAGTTCTCGACGGTGTGGGAATCGGCGAGCTTCCTGACGCGCGGGTGTATGGCGACGAAGGGAGCAACACCCTGAGGAATACAGCGGATGCCGTCGGCGGCCTGTCGCTGCCGCATCTTGAGAACCTTGGGCTGGGTAACATCGCTGCAGCCCGAGGGGTCGCTCCGGTCCGGGTACCGCGGGCAAGCTTTGGGAGAATGATAGAACGCTCGAAGGGGAAGGACAGCACGACTGGCCACTGGGAACTGGCGGGCATCATAACGGAGCGGGAGTTTCCAACATTCCCTCGTGGATTTCCCGAAGAACTGATGACCCGTTTTCNCCATCTGGGAAACAAAACCGCGTCCGGGACTGCAATCATTCAGGAATTGGGCGCCGAACACGTGAAGGCCGGGTTTCCCATCGTCTATACCTCGGCCGATTCAGTGTTCCAGATTGCGGCTCATGAGGAGATCATTCCTCTGGAGTCCTTGTACGAGATTTGTCGTGTCACACGGAACAGTGTTTGTGTTGGAGAGTTCGCCGTCGGAAGAGTGATCGCCCGCCCGTTCGTGGGCTCCATCGGTAACTTTACCAGAACAACTAACCGGAGGGACTTTTCGCTCACACCACCGTCGAATACAGTTCTCGATCTTCTTTGTGAAAAAGGGATCGAGACAATCAGCGTGGGAAAGGTGGATGACCTGTTCGCAGGCCGCGGCCTGCAGACAAAAATTCATACCCACAGTAATGAAGAGGGAATCTCCGCGATTTTGAACGAGGCGGCCAGGATGGATGGAGGCTTGCTCTTTGCAAATCTCGTGGATTTCGACACGCTCTACGGCCACCGGAATGACCCGGCCGGATTTGCTCGCGCGCTTCAGGAGTTCGACAAAGAGATTCCGCGGATTATTGAAACGCTTGACAGACACGACATGTTGATACTGACAGCAGATCATGGGAACGACCCTGTCACGCCAAGCACAGATCATTCTCGGGAGTATGTCCCTCTTCTCTGTCTGAGCCGCGGTAAAGCGATCGGCGTGGACCTCGGTACGCGCGGATCATTTGCCGACGTAGGGAAGACCGTCGCGGATTTCTTTGGAGTTCCCAACGCGCTTGTGGGAACGAGCTTCTTGTCGCAGGTGTGTTAAGATGGAAAGAAAACGGACGAGCGTCGAATTCGATGGCGAAATCGATCGAGAGGGGCGAATTTCGGTTCCAGCTTCGATTCGCGATCAGATGGGAAGCGGGTCAATTCAAATTCGGCTGAGCGCGATGGGGGTGGGTGCAAAGTTAGATGACCGTGGGGTGACCGAGGAGGAGATCCAGAGAATCGCCGCGACACAGTCGGAGTCCCGGGACCAAGTGGTGAAGTTTCTCCTCATCTAGGGCGTGCTGAAGGGGCGGAAGATGTTCAAACAGCATCTGCGACGACCAGTACGACGGGGGAGCCATTGAGTGTTGCCAAGATCGTCGTGCACACGGACGTCATACTGGATCACCTGTGCGGCGACAAGTATCCCTCGGTGCTGCGCCGCGCAATGGGGAAGTTTTTTTGCTATGCGACCGTCTTCCAGGCCATTGAGTTGTTCTCGTACGCTCGGATAGAAGTCGAACGAAAAGCCATCGAAGATGCCATGGCAGCGATGAAGCTGCTCGGACTCAACCCCAAGAACGCACAGCGCTATGGGGAGCTGCTTCGATCAGCTCCACGGCCTGCGACGCTCAATATTCTGGTTGCCGGCTTGTGTCTTGAGAGTCGTCTCCCGATTCTGACAGGTCGTAAGAAGGATTTTACCGGAGTGAAAGGGTTGGAAATTGTGTCACCGGAAATGACGGAGGGATCGGCAACGGGAGCGGAGATATTGCAATCCATCCGCCAGTCACGAAAACGAAAGTAACTGGTCTCGGTATCACCACAGGGAATGAACCATGATCCTCGGAAAAGTCATCGGCACGGTGTGGGCAACCCGCAAGGATGAAGAGCTTGTCGGGATGAAGTTCCAGATTGTCAAGCATGTCGACCTGGACTATTCACTTAAGGATGCGTTCGTCGTTGCAGTGGATACGGTGCAGGCAGGAGTGGGCGATATTGTTTTGCTCTGCAGTGGCAGTTCAGCCCGCCAAACTTCGGTGACAAAGAATAAGCCCGTTGATGCGGTTATCATGGCAGTGGTAGACAAGATCGACATCGCAGATTGACCATGTTCTTTGCAGAGGTGATAGGGTCGGTCTGGGCGACGCGTAAAGATGAGCAGCTGAAGGGTTTCAAACTCCTGTTCATCCAACCGCTGAACGGGAAACGTGAGAAAGCCGGGGCGCCCATCGTTGCCGTCGATACGGTTGGTGCCGGTGTCGGGGAAACGGTTCTTTACATTACCGCTCGTGAAGCGGTGATCCCCCTGCCCGTGGAGATGGCGCCGGTGGATGCAAGTATTGTTGGCATTGTCGATAGGATCGACGAAGCAGCGGGTGTGTCATAGAAACGAGCGAACACAACGAGGTGCATGAATGGTGAAGATTACCAAGCAGTATACGAATCGGGAAAGTCAGTCGCTCGACAAGTATCTGCAGGAAATTGGGAAAGTCGATCTCCTGAAGTCAGAGGAGGAAATTGAACTTGCACAGAGGATCAAGAAGGGGGACCAGCGTGCGCTTGAGAAGCTGACGAAGGCGAACCTCCGGTTCGTGGTCAGTGTGGCCAAGCAGTACCAGAATCAGGGACTCTCGTTGGGTGACCTGATCAATGAAGGGAATCTCGGTCTGATCAAAGCGGCGAAGCGGTTCGACGAGACGCGCGGATTCAAGTTTATCTCGTACGCCGTCTGGTGGATTCGCCAGTCCATACTTCAGGCGCTGGCCGAACAATCGCGCATCGTGCGCCTGCCCTTGAATCGCGTTGGGGCGCTGAACAAGATCGGCAAGGCATTCAGTACACTGGAGCAAGAGTTCGAACGTGAGCCGAGCGCCAGCGAGCTTGCCGAAGAGTTGGATATGTCGCTGTTCGAGGTGTCCGACACGCTGAAAATCTCCGGGCGCCATCTCTCCATGGATGCACCGTTCGCGCAAGGAGAAGACAACCGGTTGCTCGACGTGATTCAGGATGAGCGTCAGCCGGCGCCGGACAACGAGTTGATGAAGGAGTCGCTCAGCCGCGAGGTGGAACGAGCCCTCTCGACGCTGAGCGACCGCGAAGCAGAAGTGATCCGTCTCTATTTCGGACTTGGTCGGGAACACTCACTAACGCTCGAGGAGATCGGTGAGAAATTCAAGCTGACCCGTGAGCGCGTCCGCCAGATCAAGGAGAAGGCCATCCGGCGGCTGCGGCACGCGTCGCGCAGCAAGCAGTTGGCCTGCCATTTGCTGGCAGGCCCTTTCAGTATTCGGGAATCCACCACATCGGGTCTTCATGAAGCATCACTTCACGGTCGCACTATCCCAGTCATGGTGGGTGAGTGTTGTGTTTGCCGCGATTCTTGTAGGGTGTTCATCTTCGGCTCCGCGGTTCAAGAGCGGTGATCCGCCGTCTCCCTCCGTTGTGCAAGACGACGATGAATTCCGGTTTGCAGCCAAGGTACGCGAGGAGGAGATGAAGGAGGATGACCGGAAGGTTGACCTGAACAGCGTGAAAACAAAACTGACTCCCAAGATACCTCCTCCTTCCTCGCGGTACAACAACATCACCCCAACGGGAATCAACCGTGATCAAGTGTTGTTGGATGTGGTATCGTATCTTGGGACCCCGTATGCCTATGGCGGTTCCACCAGGAATGGAATCGATTGTTCGGGACTGACGTCCACCGTCTATTCCAGTGCGATTAACAAACAGCTTCCCCGCTCAACACGCGACCAGTATCAACAGGGGATGCGCATCTCGAAAGACGAGCTACAATTCGGCGACCTCGTATTCTTCAACACCACCGGACGGACCCCATCGCACGTCGGCATCTATATCGAGGACGATCTGTTTGTCCATGCGAGTGTGTCGTATGGCGTCACGATTTCATCTCTCGAAAGTTCGTACTATAAGAAACGTTTCGTCGGCGCTCGCCGGCTCGTTGAATGAACGCGGCAACAAACACAAAGTCCCCAGTTGAACTTTGTGTGCCCTCCTTGTATATTCAGTTGTACATCCGTCCCGGAGATTTCGTTGGCCATTCTACCCATCTATATCTACGAACAACCCGTCCTGCGTAGGAAGGCACGACCTGTCCGGGGGGCGAGTGAGGCATTGGTCCGGTTTATCCAGGACATGTTCGACACACTGCACAACGCAAACGGCATCGGCCTTGCAGCAAATCAAGTCGGATCGCTCCAGCGTGTCATTGTCGTGGATATTTCCGATGTGGATGAAGAAAAATACCCAGCCGAGTCTGCCACAGCCAAAAAGCCGATCGTTCTGATCAATCCGGAGATCATTGCCGCTGAAGGATCCTGGGTGATGGAGGAAGGGTGCCTCAGCATTCCCGACATCCGCGAGGAAGTAGAACGCCCCAAGAACATCCGCGTGCGGTTCAACGATATCGAGTTCAGAGAGAGGGAACTTGACGCTGAAGGTCTTCTTTCCCGTGTCATCCAGCATGAGATCGACCACCTGAACGGCATCCTCTTTGTCGACCGGCTCGGTGCGGTCAAACGAAAACTCCTCACCGGGCGCTTGAACAAGATGCGAAAGGGTGAGATTGAAGTGGACTACCCCGTCGTGACCAGCGCACCTATCGGTGCGGAATTAAAGTGACCGCGGAGTCACTACCGAGCTCTTCCACTATCGTATTCATGGGGACACCCGAGTTCGCCGTCCCTTCTCTTGAAATCCTCCTGAAAAACAAGTACCCCGTTCTGGCCGTAGTAACAGCGCCCGACAAGCCCCGCGGGCGGGG
>JAERML010000006.1 GCA_016844425.1 Bacteroidota bacterium | reverse complement strand
AGGCAACTACCTTCTTTTCCACAACGGCACCCCCCTTCTTTTGATCGAGAATTCCGGGGCAAGGTTGTGGACATTGGGAGAATCGAACGCCGAGATCCTTCGAGCGGGGCTGGAGTCGTTGACGGCGATGGTCCGGCTCTCCCCACCACTCCAGCCATTCAAAAGTATCACGATAGAGCATTGCGACGGCATGCGACCGGCGCAGAGTCCCCTCGAGCCCCTCCTCCGATCGCTTGGATTCCATCGAGCCATGAATCAGACCATGCGCTTCGACGGCTACGCGTAAGACTCCACTCCTTGACTTTCTACACCGGTTTGTTTACGATGGTCACACACCTCCCCCCGGCCGTTGATACCGAAATACCGCGGAGGCCCCACGCCCTTACTTTGCCGAGCGCAGCAATCGTGACCCCTCTCGACGACCGCCTCCCCGCACACCCAACCCCTTGCTTGAGAGCATCATTCCCCACGACAGTCACTGCTTTGCTGATTCTCCTTACCATTCTTGCGGCATATCCCACTATTGCGCAGTGGCGACAATACAAGTTCGGGCGCTTGACGGATGAACAAGGACTCTCCCACTTCCGGACCTACGACCTCGTCCAGGATCGGCAGGGCTTTCTCTGGATAGCGACGCTTAGTGGGCTGGATCGGTACGATGGATACGGGATCAGGAATTTCCGTCATAAACAGGAAGATACTTCGTCGCTCTCAGATGACATCATCACTGCGTTGCTTCTCGATCACAACGGTCGGATCTGGGCTGGAACTCATGAGGGGAGCATCAATCGCTTCGATGCGGTCACGGAAACATTCACCGGATTTGTAAACGATCCAGACGATTCTGGGTCGGTAAATGGAAGTCCAATTTCAACGATGTATGAAGACCGATCTGGAACGATCTGGATCGGAACGTCCGACGGCGGATTGAGCAAGATGACGGTCTCGGTGACGGGAATCGCATTCATCCATTTCCGACACACTTCCGGTACTTCGGGGTCGCTCAGTGGCAACAGAGTGTTTTGTATTCTCGAGGACTCCAGTGGGACGCTGTGGGTCGGCACAGAGAAAGGGCTCGATACCCTCGACCGTACAAACGGACGGTTCTCCCATTTCTCTTCCCCCTCTTCGGGACCCGAAGGTCCGGTCACCACTATTTTTGAAGATGGCGCTGGCAATCTCTGGGTAGGGACTGAGGGGGCCGGGCTCTATCAATGGGAGAAGAACAAGGCACGGTGGCGTCATTATCGTTCAGCCCAAGCAGGTCGGCAGAGTCTCTCGAACGATTTCGTTACTTCGCTTCTCGAAGACGGCCCCCGATTTCTCTGGGTCGGCACTCGGTCCGGTCTCAACAAACTAGACCGGGTGACGGGCAACATCGATCAGTACCATCATTCCCCTGAAGACCCGAGCGGACTTGTATATGACTATATCATCAAGCTCCGGAGAGATCGATCCGGGATCCTCTGGATTGTTACTGACCGCGGATTGAATATGCTCACCCCCAGGACGAATCAGTTCGCGCACTACATGCTGAAGTCAGGAAAAACAGAGGATCAAACCATCACCGCGCTGTGGGAGGACAGGTGGAACAATCTCTGGATAGGGAACAACGGTCTTAGGATAATCGGGGCTCAAACAGGAAAGATCACCCGCTTTACAACTGACAGACTTGGCGAAGTGTATGTTCAGGCTTTCCATGAGGACCCGGAAGGGAACCTCTGGATCGGAACTCTCGGGGATGGGCTCTTTCGGTTCGATGCGCGGTCGCGACGGTTCTCCCACTACGACTGGGCATCATCCATTATGTCCATCACTGTGGACAACGACGGTGTGGTCTGGGCCGGCGCGTACGAGAACGGGCTGTTTCGGTATGATCAGACGGGAAAAACGCTGACTCATTTCCTCCACGACCCCTCGGATTCAACAACCCTTAGTAGCAACAACGTCTTCGCCGTCATGCACGATCACTCTGGCGCTCTCTGGGTCGGGACAGAAGGGGGCGGCATCAACAGACTTGAACGAGCCTCCTCCACATTCACGCGCTTCACGCACTCGGCGGCTGATTCCGGAAGTCTGAGCAACGACAGGATCTACGCGATCTATGAGGACCGCACACGACGTCTCTGGATTGCCACCGGCAATGGTTTGAATGAATTCGATCAAACATCGGGGACGTTCAGGAATCTATTTGCCGGAAGTAATCTCGCTTCCAGTCAACTCACGAGCATCGGTGAGGATCACCGCGGACATCTCTGGATCGGCACGATGCAACAGGGGTTGATCAGAGTCGATCCGGAACGAGGTACATTAACATCGTTTGATGCGCAGAACGGACTTCCGGGGAACAGCTTTCCTTATGCACACTGCCGTCGGAAGAACGGGATGTTGCTTTTCGGCGGCAATCATGGGTTCGTTGCCTTTCATCCGGACAGCGTCCGCGAAAGCATGCTCCCCCCCACCGTGGTGTTGACCGCCTTCCGAATTTTCGACCGTCCGGCACAGATGGATACGGCCATTACGGAAGCCCGGACAGTTCAACTTGCTCACGACGAAAATTATTTCTCGTTCGAGTTTGCCGCTCTTGATTTTAGCGCTCCAGGAAGAAACCAGTATCGCTACATCCTGGAGAACTTTGACAAGGAGTGGACTACAACCGCACGGAGGTTTGCAAACTACACCAATGTAGATCCCGGTGACTACACCCTCCGGGTGGTCGGCTCCAACAGCGATGGTGTGTGGAACGAAGCTGGCCGCGTCCTTTTCATCAGCATTGCTCCTCCTTACTGGGCTACGTGGTGGTTCCGCGGACTCGTGTTAGCGATAGTCATTGGGATACTGGCGGGAGCATATCATTACCGTGTGAGTAAGCTCCTGGAGATGGAGAGGATGAGACTACGCATCGCCAGTGACCTGCATGACGACATCGGCAGTAACCTTGGCAGTATTGCGCTGTTGAGCGATCTGATCAGGAACAGTGGGAGCTTCCCGGCTGAACAGACCCAACTCCTCCATGAGATCAGCAGAAGCGCACGCCTCACGGCAGACGCGCTCCGGGACATCGTGTGGGTGATCAACCCGGCACACGACAAACTGGACAACATGGTCCTCCGGATGAAAGACGCGGCTGCTTCCATGTTGAGGAATATCGACCATTCGTTCCATTGCAGCGACCACATCATGGCCGGGGTGCTCGATATGGAATTCCGCCGCAACATTCTCCTCATCTATAAGGAAATCCTCCACAACATTCTGAAGCATGCATGCGCAACCCGGGTCGATATCCGCATTGAGGAGAATAACGGTGGTTTGGTGCTTACAATTGCAGACAATGGGGTTGGGTTCGATCCATCCCGGTCCTTCACCGGCAACGGGCTGATGAATCTCAAGAGCCGGGCAACCAAGATAGGCGGTCATTTGTACATCCGCAGCCTGAAGGGAGAAGGGGCATCCTTCATACTTTCTGCAAAAATACCGTGAACGCGGTATGGTGCATGTCCTGGCTTTGGTGTATACTCCTGCCAGCAACGCTCAGGTCGAACAACGACCGGCCATCAGGCACCGACAAGCAAGGAGGGAACCATGAAATTATATGCAGCTGAAACAACCACCGGGGTAAACGTGGGGACGGTTTCGTGGAATGTCACGTACGACGCAGGCGGCGACACCGCCGATGACCTGTTTGCAGAGCTCTATGACTCGAATGGGAATACTCAGTACTCAAAGAAGGTCCCATGTAAACCGCCGTTTGCCTGCCCAATAGCCATGGAGAATGTCACTTTTGGCAGCTACACTGCCGGCCTCGCTGTGGGGATGAACCGGTACTACTTCAACGAAAGCCTTGACATCATCAATACGCCCAACGACAGTGCTCACGCAACCGTCATTGTTGTTAACACCGATACCTTGAAACAGGAAATCGTATTGCAGGTACGGCCGTGAGTCCCTGCCTCAACATCGCGAAGGGAACCCAGTCATGAAATCGCACCAGACAACCGATGCGTCACCCCCTGCCAGAGACCAGATCAGCCTCTGGGTGATCGAAGATGACGAGCTGTTCAGGAAGACTCTCGTGGGGTTTCTCAACAGTACGCCGGGCATGAGGTGCGAACGTGACTTCTCTTCATGTGAGGACGCATTGGAAGTGTTACGGAAGGAGTTTGCTCCCGAGGTCGTGCTGATGGACATTCAACTACCAGGCATGAATGGCATTGAGGGGCTTCGCCAGATCAAATCCATCTCGCCGGCGACGGACATCATCATGCTCACAATTTTTGAAGAGGAAGACAAGATTTTCCGTGCAATCTGCGCAGGGGCAAACGGCTATCTGTTGAAGAGCTCACCAAGCGAGGAGATCATCCGGGCAATCCAGGAGGTGCTGGAAGGTGGGGCGCCCATGAATGCTCAGATTGCGCGAAGAGTTCTGGACATGTTCTCCGACCTTGCAATGCCGAAAGGAGACTACAATCTCACGGATCGCGAGAAGGAAATCCTGCGTTACCTGACGGAAGGACTCACGAAACGGCATATCGCGGAGAAGATCTTTCTCAGCCATTACACCATCGATACACACGTCAAGAACATTTACGCAAAGCTGCAGGTTCACACCCGCACCGGCGCTGTGGCAAAGGTCCTGAAGGAACACCTCTTGTCGGCCATGATCCTCATGGCGTTCTCCTTGCTACCCACCATGTCTTGATATTGCCGATCGCAGGCCTTCTCGTGAAGTTGAAATCCTCGACACAGAGAATCTGGAACCCCGTTTTCGTCAACATGGCCCTTACGACTTCGCGAGGGTAATGCCGTTCTTTCACTTCCTCAACGTACTGGGGAAGGCCGCCGGCAGTTCCCGCAAAGATGGTTATTTGTGAGCGCCCGATATCAAGCCTGGGATCGAACGTGTTGTTCAAAGTCAGGGTATACCCTCCCATGTCGAACGTGTCGGTCATTGTCCAGACATTTCGGAAGCAGTAGCCGTTGTTCAGGTCAAACATGAAGTATCCGTCGTCATGAAGATTCTCATGCACACACCGGAACGTCGCCTCAAGATCCCTCTTCCGCGTCAGGTGGTTCAGGCTGTCGAACAGGCACGTGGTGAGGGCGACCCTCTCGGGAAGAGCAAACGACCGCATATCCTGTAGAAGGAACTTCACGGGGAGTTTCGTTCCCTGGATCTTCTTTTGAGCTTCTTCCAGCATTCCTTCAGAGGCATCAACGCCCCACACCTTCCATCCCCGTTTCGCCATTTTCACGGCAAGCGTCCCGGTACCACATGCAAGGTCAAGCATAGCGGACTTTCGGATCTTGAATTTTCGCATCGTGGAAAGAAGTCGAGGGAGAATTGCCGTGGAGAAGTCGCGCCCATAGGACTTCTGCCACTGGTCGTAGACCAGCGGGAGATGAACGTAGTGAGTACGCATGACAGGGTATCTATTTCGCCGCGAGATGCGGTATTGCCACGGGCGCACCGGTCTTCATCATCGAGATGAAGTCCCGGAACAGGTAGTCGCTGTCGTGAGGACCAGGGGAGGCCTCGGGGTGGTATTGCACGCAGAACAGCGGAAGGTCTTTGTGCCGGAACCCTTCGTTCGTGTTGTCGTTGAGGTTGATGTGTGTGATCTCGATGCTCCTGGGGTCCAACGACTGTGGGTCGACAGCAAAACCGTGGTTCTGCGAGGTGATCTCAATTGCCTGCGTCAAGAGATTCTTCACCGGGTGATTGCCTCCACGGTGTCCGAACTTCAACTTGAACGTGCGCGCGCCAAGCGCAAGCGCGAGAATTTGATGGCCGAGGCAAATGCCGAAGATCGGCTTCTTCCCGATCAGCTTCTTCACGTTCTGGATGGCAACCTTCACTGCAGCGGGGTCTCCGGGTCCATTGGAGAGAAATATCCCATCGGGATCACGCGCAAGAACCTCTTCGGCGGGATAGTCCGTCGGCACGACAGTCACCTTGCAGCCGTAGCTTGTCAGGCGGCGAAGAATATTCCGCTTGATGCCATAGTCGTACGCCACAACGCTGAACCGACGGCCGTTCTTTCCGGAAGCAAGTTGAGGACGAAGCGCAAAGGAGGTCCTGTCCACCTGATCCCACTCGTAGGGCTCTTTGCACGAGACAACGCTAGCGAGGTTGAGCCCATCCATCTTTGGAGAAGCGGTGACTTTCTTCAGGAGGTTGGCATCGTCCATATCATCGGTCGAAAGAACCCCACGCATCGCTCCGTCGGTCCGGATCATCCTCGTGAGCATCCTCGTATCAAGGCCCTGGATGGCAAGGATGTGGTGCTTCTTGAGCCACTCACCCAGACTACTGGTCGCCCGGAAATTGCTGTAGTAATCAATGTACTCCCGGACAATCACCCCCGATACCTGCGGCCTTGACGATTCAAGGTCGTCCAAATTAACGCCGTAGTTGCCGATCATAGGGTAGGTCATCGTCACCAATTGACCATTGTAGGAAGGGTCAGTGAAGATCTCCTGGTACCCGGAAAGACTGGTGTTGAAGACCACCTCTCCGGAGACCTCTCCATTGGCGCCGAATGCATCGCCGGTCAGAACGGTTCCATTTTCAAGAGCAAGTTTTGCTTTCATCAAGGGTTAATATATGAAAGCACGGACAGGAATTCAACCGGTCTGCAATTCTGTTTCAACTATTGATCGCTCAGCCAATGCGAACTCTGCCCATGCTGTTGTGATCATCAATCGCAGCGAGGGAAGACAGGGACAACAACCCGCAGCCGAAGCGGCACCGGATTTATCGAGGGCTGGTCTGTAAGCACCGGCCCACTTCTTCAATTCCCGAAACGTCATCTGAAAGCAAACGCACCGGTCGACCATGCTTTACCGTTTGAACGCGAAAGCCCCGGGCCCGCGCTGCGCGGTAAAGAACCTCTTGAGCACGCCATCACTCCCAAAAATGCTCACCTCGCCGTTGGAGTTGAATTCACGGACATCGGCAACGTAGATCTCATTCGTCGGCACATCCATTGCATGCGCATAGAACGTCCCATGAATGAAATTCAACCACACTGATCTGGACGAGAGCGAGACTCTATGAACCGGGCCGCCGTAAAAGCTGGCAGGGGTTATTCCGAGAACGTAAGCATAGCCATCATCTCCAATGGCGATGGACCCCCAGAGATTCTCGGTGAAGATGACGGAGTCCTCTACGGCCAGTGTTGAGGGATTGAGGATGAACACCTTTCCGGTGGTTGGCGGAGAGTTCGAGGAACTCCCCGTGCACGCGATCCAGAGCCTCCCGTCAGGTGCAGTTGCTATCCCTGTTGGTCCGTCGCTGAGCGTCAGTGTTGACCTTACCGTATCGGCAGGAACACTGATAACTGTTACGGTTCGGTCTGATCCATAGCCTGAGTTACAAACGAAGAGGGAGTTTCCGCTTAACGCCATCCCTTGAGGAAATGCACCCACACGTACAGAATCAATGACCGCGAGAGTCGTGAGGTCCACAACGAGAATCGAGCCGTCAAATAGTCTGGTTATGTAGATTTTTGATCTGAGCGAGTCAATCAGGAGTTCTTTGGGACTTGCGTCAGGATAGAGTTTTGATTGCAGGATCTGGTGACTATCGAGACTCACCACGACAAGGTTGTCCGATCCACCCATCGCAATGTATGCTTTTCCGTTATGCAGTTTGATATCGTCCCCGACATTGCCAAGGTGGGTACCCCCATTTGCCGCTTCAATGACGTCGAGAAACACCGTATCGCTATCGACATCGTAGAGAGAAAGCCGCGCACCAGTCGCGTCGCTGTAGTTACCTTCATTGAGCACATAGACACCGCGCAGTACCGTCGGCGCTGGCGGGGGTATGGATGGACCGGCGGGATCACTCCTGCATCCGGCGAGGACAAAGAAAAAAGCTGCAACACAGTTCGTCAGAGTTTTCACGTGGTCTCCGTATGTTGGACTAGTATTCCACCCCCACCGTCGCCCTGAACGAACGGGGCGGCATGGGGTAACCAATAATCACCTGGTAGTCTTCATTGAAGAGGTTGCTGATCTCACATTTGATGAATGCAGTGATCGGCTGGAATGAGAGGCGCGCACGGATGTTCATGTTCGCCACCCAGTATGATGGCAGGAATCCCGTATTGTCCTCCGTGTAGTAACGGTATCCGACAAACGAATGAGCAAAGGTTCCACCCAATTGGTCCAGCAACGAATTATCAAACGTCTTTTCGACCGACAGAGATAGGTTCACCATTTCCAGAGGTATGTAGATCAGCTGGGCGTTGACGTTGGGATCGCCGGGATAGTCAGCCGATGTCTTCCTGCTCTCGGCGCTGGTGTAGTTCGCTTCCAGACGTACGAGATTGTCCGGCAAGCTCCAGCGATACGACGCCTCGAACCCTTCTGCGCGGACGCTCCGGAGATTCTTTGGAGTGACGGCCCCCGTCCCCGCGGCGACCCACACGATTCTGTCGGTCATGTCGTTCCGGAAGTACGTCCCCTGGATCTGATGGTCACCAAACAGCGCATACGACAGACTCACCCCGGCATCAAGGCTCGTAGACCGTTCTGGTTGCAGGTTCGGGTTCCCAATTCCTCCGCCGCCGTTGAAGAAGAGCTCGTTGAATGTCGGTGAACGGAAACTCCTGGCAATGTTCGCCCGTAACGCAGGCTTCAGCCGCTTCACAACGCCCGCATCGCTCTCTCGGAAGGAGACCAGCAACCCGAACTGGGGACTTACGGCACTCACGTCCGATCCTACGACATCATACCGCACCGAAGGAAAGAGCACAACGTCTGCAAACGGCGCCACAATCGAGCGAAGGTGGTGGTCGCCTAACACATATGCGCCAAATTGCGTCCGCCGTCGATTCGACTTCATCGAGTTCCCTTCCGCCTTGACATGCGAGAGATCGAAACCGGTGGCAAGTCGCGAATCGGCGGAGAGTTGAACCTCAATCTTCGGTTCAATACGCATCTCCAGGTTCTTGAAATAGGTGTTCAGTGGGACGTTCGCAACGACAAGCCCCGGATCATTGTATCGCTGATACGCGTACCGGATCTGGATATTGGTGGTGAGATGAGCGGTCTTCGAAAGGTCAGACCCCAACCCTATCTGTAAGACGTCGTCCTCATCATTCTGACGCGCGTTACTGGTGCTTGAGAGACCGACCACGAGGCCGCCAACACCCCGTTCAGAACGGTAGACTGAAGCAAAAGCATGGAGTTCCGTCTCATCATCCAGCGTCAGCGATGCGTTGATGTTCCCGAACCTGGCGTCAAGGTCAGAGTTCGCCCGTTGCAGCTCGGTAACGTTGTTGCCATTGTGAAAGCGGAACGGAAAATCCTCGTTGCTCTGCTCCTGCCCGTAATGTAGCCGAATTCCCAGCCGTCCGGAGATAAAACCGCCAGAAAGCTGGTATCTCCGGTAGCCGAACGACCCGACTGTACTCGCAGCACGGACCGTGTTTTGAGTTGGGATCGACCCTGGCACAATGTTGATGACACCTGCCACCGCATCGGCGCCGAAGGAGGCCGAGTGCCCTCCACGGATCACCTCAACCCGGTTAATCTCATCAACAGGAAGAAGGCTGAGGTCCACAAGGCCGTTCTGGGTATTGCTGATCCGCATTCCGTTCAAGAGGAAAAGCGTATGTTCTGTTCCCATTCCCCTCTGGGAGATGGTCTTCGCACCAGACGCTGCCCCATAATTCTTGACAAACAGACCCTCAATAGGGGACAGAAGATCAGCAAGAGATGTAGCGCTCGTGCGACTTATTTCCTCCTTGGATATGATCCGAATTGAGGAAGGCGAACTGGAGAGTGTCTGAGAAAGCCTGGCCGACGTGACTAAGATCTCCCCCAGCGTGAATAGCCGGGGGCGCAGGCTTATTCGGAGCATGGTATCACTGGGAGCATCGAGGAGGAGCGTTTCGCCTTCGTACCCATCGAGGCGGAATGAAAGAGAGACGGGAAACGCCGGAACGCTCAGCGTGAACTCCCCGGCTGAATCTGAGACTGCCAGAACAACGTCTTGCTCATTGAATATCTGGACGGCAGGTATCCTACCTCCTGAAACGTCGTCAAGGAGAATGCCTTTAACATGTTTCACTTCAAGGGAATAACCTTCCCCTTGTAAGCAAAACAGCATACCGATTACAATGTGGATAACTCTCGTCATCATACTGAATAAAAAAACCCCGACCTTCCAGGAAAGTCGGGGTGAAAAGAAACACTCAGTAATATCTCCCTGCCTTCCCGCGAAGGTGTGTTAAGGAACGTACTTTGGCAGGTCTCCTGGCTTATGGCTTGTTGCTCCCGGTGCCTTCCCAATCGGGTTATACCCTGAATCAGTGGCAGCCGGATGTTACGCCATGTACAGTTGCGGGGCAGCTTCCGCTTGAACGGAATTCCCTTTTCATCCCGTGCTTTAAACGGGACACCAAAGTGAATGTGTGAAAGAACAAGAAATCCTGAGACAATATAGCGGAGCCGGACGGGTTTGTCAAGAGAATTTTTTTCTCAATACCCGAGAGCGACGCCTTCCTCCCGCGGATCCGGGGCGCCATAGAAGTATCCATCCTTGATCATCATGGCTTCTGCGCGTCCATTGAACTCCAGCGTGGGACCGAATGCGTATCCCATACGACGGAGGTTGCTCATTACATCGGGAACCAAACCGTACGGTTCATAGAGGACCGTATCCGGCAGCCATTGATGATGTGTGCGAGGTGCATCCACCGCCTCCTGAATGTTCATGCCGAAGTCGATGACGTTAACAATGATTTGCGCAACGGCCGTCGTAATCCGGCCACCTCCTCGCGCACCGAGCAGGAGATATGGCTGATCATCCCGCATGACGATCGTTGGCGTCATCGAACTGAGCATCTTCTTGCCGGGTGCAATCCCGTTGGCCTCTCCACCAACAAGTCCAAACTGATTTGGAACCCCGGGTTGCACAACGAAATCATCCATTTCGTTGTTGAGGAGAAAGCCGGCCCCGTCCACTACCACTTTGCAGCCGTGAAGACTGTTCAGCGTAACAGTTGTGCTGACAACGTTACCGTATCGATCTGCCACACAATAATGGGTTGTCTCATGTTCTTCGCCAAAATCGCTTACAACACCTGCGTCGATTTTCGCGCTCGATGTGGCATGGAGTGAGTCGATCATGAGGGAACGGCTCGCTGCATACTGCTTCGAGATCAGCCCCTGAATTGGAATCCTGGTAAAGTCCGGGTCGCCAAGATACTTTGCCCGATCTGCATACGCCCGTTGCCCGGCGGCAGCAAGGAGGTGAATCACCTGCGAGGAACCATGCCCTTTGGGTGTGAGATCGAAACGTTCGAGTATGTTCAGCATCTCCAGAAGCACTACCCCCCCTGCCGATGGTGGGGAGGAGGAGAGAATGTCGTACCCACGATAGGAGCCGAACAACGGCTCACGCTCGATGGCCTCGTACTCCAGCAGATCCTGCCGTGACATGATCCCTCCCCCCTTCTCCATCTCCGCCACGATCAGGGAGGCAACATGGCCATCATAGAATCCAGCCTTCCCTTTGTCCGAGACTGCTCGCAACGTCGTGGCAAGATCCTGCTGACGGAGGATGTCTCCTTCCTTCAAGGGCTCACCACCCCGACTGAATATCTTCTGCGACGAAGAAAAGCGGGCGAACAGCGGATGTGACTCCGCAAGCGACGCTGCCATCCGGCGGTCCACGGTCATCCCCTGCTCTGCCGCCTCGATTGCATGCGCCATGACTTCTTTGCGCGAACGGGTACCAAAGTTCTCCAGTGCGTACAGGAGGCCAGCAACAGTCCCCGGCACTCCTGCGGCCAGCGGTCCAGTAAGACTCTTCTCAGTGACAGGAGCGCCCGTGGAATCGAGATACATCGTTCGACTGGCTTTGCCCGGAGCTTTCTCCCTGAAATCCACCATCGTCGCGTCGCCGTTGGCCAGCCGGATCAGCATGAATCCACCCCCACCGATGTTCCCCGCTTCCGGATAGGTGACTGCCAGCGCAAATCCCACTGCAACCGCTGCATCAATCGCGTTTCCGCCGTTCCTGAGGATCTCCACGCCTGCAGCCGTTGCGAGAGAATCAGCGGAGACCACCATGCCGTTCTTCGCCCGGACCGGTTTCTTCGATGCAGAAGGCGCCAGCGTGACAAAGAGAACGAAGGCAAAAGTGAGAAGAAACAACGCGCGTACCATACGAAAGACTAAGAGATGAGTGAGACGAGTGATCGATGGAAACACCAAGCCCACGGCGTTATCTCGTGGGCTTGGCATCAAAGGCTAGACAGGAAACATCTGGTCATCCATGTGTGAAGCAACCACTCTACTCTGCCTCCTGTGGTCTTGCAAGTTCCTTTGTTCTCTAAAACGGGAGATCGTCTTCGACCTTCGCAACAGGACCGGGTTCACTTGCCTGTGACGTCGCACCTCCGCCTCCACCGGTACCGCTCTCACTACCCCCTTTGCCGTCGAGCATGATCATGTTCTCGGCGACGATCTCGGTAATGTACTTCTTTGCCCCGGTGTTCTTGTCATCGTAGCTCCGTGTCTGGATCCTCCCCTCGATGTACACTTTCTTCCCTTTCTTCAGCCACTCACCGCAGATTTCGGCCAGCTTCTTCCAGGCAACGATATTGTGCCACTCTGTCCGTTCCTGCATGTTCCCATCCTGGTCCTTCCAGCTTTCGTTGGTCGCAAGCGAAAACGTTGCCACAGCCACGCCACCGCTTGTGTAGCGCAGTTCCGGGTCCTTCCCGAGATTGCCGATCAGCATCACCTTGTTCAGACTCTTCGCCATGATATGCCTCCCCGTGTGAAAGTGTGGTTATGCTACTGAGTTTTTTCCTCTTTGTCAAGGTCGGATTTTCCGGGCCGCGGGTCAGGGATCCGCTGCAACCCGATGGATGTCAGCAGAAACATCTCGTCGCTCGAACATACAAAGGAGTGGATGTTCACTCCCTGCGCAACACCGAGCGATTCGAGCGTGATGATCCGGGCCGGGCGTTCGTCCAGATCAAAGCAGTAGAGGGTATCCGCATCGAGGATCACAATGCCGTCGTTGTCTGCAAACAATGTCTGCGGTGCCCGGAACAGACCGGGGAGAAGTTCATGCACGAAATTCCCGAAGTTGTCGAACACCATCACTCGCGCCTTATCCAGCACGTACACACGGTCCTTGGGCCCGACCTCCAACTCCGATGGGCGCAACAGCCGGCCTGCTCCCGCGTCAAATCCGCCGAACGATCGTTCCACCTTGCTGAACCTGTTTACCTTCACGACTCGTGCGTTCTCCCCATCGCAGATGAAGAGATCACCAAGTCGTGAAACAGCAACATCTCTGGGATAACCGAACCGTTCGTCCGGAATGGCACTTTCCCGCGTGGAGAACGTGGAAATGTAGTTCAGGCCGCGGTCGAAACGCTGGATCCGGTGGTTGCCGTAGTCTGCCACAAAAACGTCGATCCCGTTTCTCGCCCAGATTCCCTGTGGCTTGTCGAATTGGTCATTCTCCCAGCCCGGACCTCCCACTTCCTTATGCAGGGTGAAATCTCCATTGGAGAGCGTGAGCAGATTCCGGTTCGCATCGAGGACATAAATATTGCCATTGATGTCAACGTCGAGCCGCGTGCCCGTGAGACCTGGCATTGGCAGCTGCATGCGGGTTGCACCACAGGCACCGAATAACGCGAATACAAGTAGTGAGGAAAGATGGAAGCGACTCATGAGACTCAAAGGAAATCAGGCGGCTGGCAATAAACAAACGATTGGCGCAGACAAATGCAAGCGACGCTTCAGAAATTCCCCCCACAAACAAACAATGGCGCAGAGCGATAGCCATGCGCCATGTGCCATGTGCCAGAAACACCGGTGAAGAAGAATTACTTCATCAAGGCCAGCTTCTTCGTTTCGCTGAAGTTGCCGGCTTTTAACGTGTAGAAATAGATTCCGCTTTGGAGATGTGACGCAGCAAAAGTCACCTCGTGATTGCCGGCCTGCTCGAATCCGTTCGCCAGCGTCGCAACTTCCTGCCCGAGCAGGTTCGTAACCGTCAGCCTTATCTTCCCGGAGGTCGGGATGGTGAAGGAGATCTTTGTGGCCGGGTTGAACGGATTAGGATAATTCTGTCCCAAGGCATAAGCACCTGGCAGTTCGGGTTTATTTGTTCACGCATGTACATCTTTTTCCAAAAATTAAAGAGGGCTGAATCTTTCGCAGACTCAGCCCTCTTGTGAAGCTTGGTACAGTCAGCAGTTTACTTCAGCAACAGCATCTTCCGTGTTTCTAAGAAGCTGCCTGCTTTCAAGCGATAGAGATACACGCCGCTTGCAACTGATTGACCTTTTAGATTGCGACCGTCCCACGTTGCCCTGAAGGTGCCAGGCCCCTGTTGTTCATTGACAACGTCTACAACCTTCTCACCTAGAAGGTTGTAGATGGTCAGCTCAACCTTTGCCCTGGCTGACAGGTCATAGTTGATACTGGTGGTTGGGTTGAAGGGATTCGGAAAGTTTGCATAAAGAGCAAACTTCGACGGTATTCCGGCATCTTGATCTTGTACACCCGTTGTACCTGTATACTTCAACTTGATCGACTTATTGTTTGCTGGGCGCGACTCAACCGGATAACCAGATCCGTTGATGAATGTCCAAAGATCCGTCGCGCTGGCTTGCATTGCGGTATAGCCTGACAATTCCAAGCCGGTAGTTCCGACATCGAGATACTTAAACGTGATAGAGGTATCTGCCCTATCGAGAACGATCTGGAACGTGGTCGTCGTGTCACCGGCAGCGTTAAAGTTACCAACGCGGTTCCATTGGACGATCAACTGCGTTCCGACTTGTTTATACCAGACTGTACCGTGGCCATCAGGCTCCAACCAGAGATCGTTCCAGAAACCAGCGATAAAGTTACG
>JAERML010000084.1 GCA_016844425.1 Bacteroidota bacterium | reverse complement strand
CCACGTCTGCTTGATCAGTTGACCTCATTTGGCGAACGGCTTTCCACCATTCTCTTTTCAAGATACTTGTTGCAGCAGGGGATAACAGTGCATCTCATCGATGCAAGGACAATCATCGTCACCGACGACGAGTTTACTGGCGCCATACCGGACTTTGGGCTCACCGCACGCAATGCCAGGAAGTTCTTATTGCCGCTCGTTAGTCCCGGAAGTATTATCGTGACACAGGGATTCATAGGCGCAACCATCTCGGGAGAAACCACCACGATAGGCCGCGGTGGGTCGGATTACTCAGCAGCAATTCTGGGTTCGGTTCTTGATGCAGAAGAAATACAGATCTGGACGGACGTGGATGGAATCCTTACGGCCGATCCGACAATTCTTCCCAATTCGTTTCGGATCAAGCAGATGACGTTTCGCGAGGCGGCAGAGCTTGCCTACTTTGGGGCGCGAGTACTCCATCCGAAGACCATATTGCCCGCTGTGGAAAAGGGAATCCCGGTGCGGGTGCTCAACTCGCGGCGACCCGATTCGACGGGGACGCTCATCACGGCCCGCTCACCCGAGCCTTCCGGGTGTGTTGTGAAATCCGTTGCCTACAAGGAGGGAATTACTCTGGTTTCCATCGAAAGTACCCGAATGCTCATGGCACATGGATTTCTCGCCCGCCTCTTCGAGGTGTTTGCACAGTTTCGGAAACCGGTCGACGTGATTGCGACGTCGGAAATCGGTGTGTCGCTGACCGTGGACGACAGCTCAGGACTTAACGAGATCGTTCACACCTTGAGGGAAGTAGCGGAAGTGACTGTGCAGCCTCACAGGGCGGTACTGTGTGTGGTGGGGGAGAACATGAAATACACCCGTGGCATTGCAGCGAAGGTGTTCACTGCCCTGGATCGTGCGGGAGTGAATGTTGAACTGATTTCGCACGGCGGATCAGAAATCAACCTGACCCTGGTGATACGGGAGGAGGAG
This sequence comes from Bacteroidota bacterium, assembly GCA_016844425.1. The sequence continues at coordinate 5,483 of JAERML010000084.1, read as the reverse complement.
ATCCGGACTGCTGTTGAGGCACTGCACGCGGAGTTCTTCTCCAATGCCCACGAAATGGTGGATTTGTTCCAATAGTTCGCCGAGCAAATCATTTCACATAAGCAATCAGCCATCTCGAGAATCCAAGGATCTCGAATTCCGGGTAGCCTCCCCCTCGGTTGTCAACACATCCTGCTCACTTGTCTTGTTCATCTCTCTGCTGTCGTGCAAGAGGAACGCCAGCACCTTCCAGATGTTCCCCGTCCAATCGCAGCCACCTGCGATTAATTGTGTCGTTGGGCTGAACTTTCGTCTCGTGCAGGATGTCATGCCCCGCTTGATGGACTCCGGTGTGGTATTATGAACTGTTTCCTACGTCAAATCGTCTTATACTCTAACGGGTTACATAAGTAATCAGTTTACCAAAAACCATCACACACATTCACTCCGGAGTACTAGACCCCATGACGCAGGAACTACGATTGGTTGGTACCAGTTCGTTTGCAAAGCGAATCGTCAAGCAGGTAGCCAAGCTCGGTCCGGGACGCGAAGACGTCCTTATCATAGGCGAGGCCGGTTCAGGACGAAGGACGGTGGCTTGGGAAATTCACAATGCCAAAGGGAAGAAGAAGCCGTACGTTTTGATTGACGCAAGATCCATGACGACGGAGGAAATCCGCGCAACCTTCACGGGTCAGGATCTTGAATCGGCAGAATCATTGACGGGCCGAAAGCCTGCTGCCATCAGCGACAACGCCACCATCACAGTGGCGGACGCAGACTTGCTCGCTCCGCACAACCAAGCCCTCGTTTCATCCTTCTTAAAGGAGGGGAAGAGGAGATTTGTCGGTATCAAGGTGATTGTGACCACGCAACAGCCGTTGGAGCGGCTTGCCCAAAGCGGCGTGTTCGCGGCGGATCTTGTTGGCCACCTTGAGAAGTTCGAGTTGGTCGAAGTCCCTCCGCTGCGGGAACGAGTCGAAGATATCCCTTCGCTCACGACGTCCATTACGAAACAATTGTGTGCAAGTCTCGGAAAACCAATGAAGGAAATCAGCCCCAACACCAGTCACATTCTCTCACAGGGGCAGTGGCCTGGGAACCTCCAGCAACTCGTGGCAGTGATCGGGAAAGGGGTGATGATCTCTCACGGTGACAACCTGGAGCTTCCTCCGGACTTCCTGGACGAACACCAGCATCTCGCGGATGCCATTGCCAATATTCACTCGGGAAAAATTTTCATCCTCGATCAATCACTCGATCTGATTGAGAAACTCATCATTCAGCGTGCACTGAAGCACTTCATGTACAATCAGTCAAGGACGGCCCAGGTATTTGGCCTCAGCGAGGCGAACTTCCGGTATCGGTTGAAGAAGTTCGGTCTTCCCGGCATTCGAAAGAAGGTCTGACCGGGATCCATTGCTGATAAACGCAGAAGGTCTCGCGCGTGCGAGACCTTCTGTCATTCTTGACCTGCAAGGTCGTCTTTATGTGACGTCCGCAGGTTTTTCCTCTTCGGTGATCGTGTCACCTTTCTTCTGTATGCCGATCTTTGTGAACTTGAGTTCGCCGGTCCTCTTACTCAATTTCACCCGGATCTTGGTTTTCTCGCCGAACTTTCCCTTGAGTAGCTCTTCAGCGATCGGATCCTCCAGATACTTCTGAAGTGCCCTGCGGAGTGGTCGGGCACCAAAGGCAGGATCAAACCCCTTATCCGCAAGGAACTCCCGCGCCTGTTTGGTCAACTCGACCGTGATGCCCATGCTCTCCATCCGCTTCATGAGATCGCGCATCTGAATCTCAATGATCTCCAGAATATGGTGCTTTTCGAGCTGATGGAAAATAATCGTATCGTCGATGCGGTTCAGAAACTCCGGATTGAAGACCCGCTTCAGGGCTTCCTCAATGGTTGACTTCATGTTGCCATAGTCGTCCTTGCTGCTTCCCGTTCCGAATCCAAAACCTCCTCCGCGCTTGAGGTCACGCGTCCCAACATTTGATGTCATGATCAGGATGGTGTTCTTGAAGTCCACTCTTCGCCCCAGACTATCGGTCAATATTCCATCGTCCAGCACCTGTAGCAAAATATTGAAGACATCCGGATGGGCCTTCTCGATTTCATCCAGCAAGACAACAGAATACGGCTTCCTTCGTACCTTTTCTGTCAACTGGCCGCCTTCTTCGTATCCAACGTATCCGGGCGGTGCTCCCACAAGGCGTGAGACGCTGAACTTCTCCATGTACTCGCTCATATCGATTCTGATCAAGGCATCTTCCGTATCGAAGAGATACCGAGCCAGGGCCTTCGCGAGCTCGGTCTTGCCCACGCCGGTTGGCCCAAGAAAGATGAACGAGCCGATTGGTCGGGAGGGATCCTTCAAACCCGCGCGTGTGCGTCGTATTGCCTTGCTCAGGCTTTTGAGCGCCTCGTCCTGGCCCACCACTTGGTCCTTGAGCACAACGTCCATTTTGAGGAGCTTCTCGGATTCAGATTGTGCGACCTTATTGACAGGTATTCCGGTCATCATGGAAACGACATCAGCCATATGCTCGTCGGTCACTTCGTGCACCGTATCCTGCGCCTTCAACTCCCATTCCCGTTTTGCGATCTCGAGGTCGCTCAAGAATTTCTTTTCCAGGTCTCTGAGACGCGCCGCCTCTTCGAAGTTCTGGTTTTTCACCACCTGGTTCTTGGACTGCTTGATCTTCTCAACTTCACCTTCTAGTTCGAGAATTTCTTTGGGGACGTGGATGTTCGCCAGATGGACCCTCGACCCGGATTCATCGAGGACGTCGATCGCTTTGTCCGGAAGGAACCGGTCGGTGATGTACCGGTCACTCAACTTCACGGCAGCTTCAATGGCCTTTGTGCCATACCGGACCCCGTGATGTTCTTCATACTTGTGCTTAATGTTGGCGAGAATCTGAATCGTCTCATCGACAGTTGTGGGGTTGACCATGATCTTCTGGAACCGCCGGTCGAGAGCGCCGTCTTTTTCGATGTACTGACGATATTCGTCAAGCGTGGTTGCGCCAATGCACTGCAACTCGCCCCGGGAGAGTGCTGGTTTGAACATATTGGAGGCATCGAGCGAGCCCGAGGCACCACCAGCTCCCACTATAGTATGCAACTCATCGATGAACAGGATGACATCCTTCGCCTTCTCCAATTCATTCATAACAGCCTTGATGCGCTCTTCGAATTGGCCACGGTACTTTGTACCAGCAACGAGAGCTGCAAGATCAAGTGTTACTACGCGCTTGCCGTGCAGGACGCGAGACACCTTCTTCTGCACAATCCGCATTGCCAATCCTTCGGCGATGGCAGTTTTCCCGACCCCGGGCTCACCGATGAGGACAGGATTGTTTTTCTTCCTCCTGCTCAGACCCTGGGCAACCCGTTCGATTTCCTTTTCCCGTCCAACAATGGGATCGAGCTTATCTTCTGCCGCCAGCTTTGTCAGGTCGTGCCCGAAGTTGTCCAGTACGGGTGTCTTGGATTTTTCGGGCTTCTTTTCCCCAGGTTGCGCATGCGTCGGGGATGAAGGTTTGCCACTGATAATATTGTCGAGTTCCCCCCGTACCACATCATAATGGATGTTGAATTGATGCAGAATTTGTGCCGCGATATTGTCATCATCCCGGAGAAGGGAAAGGAGAAGATGCTCGGTGCCGATCACGTCAGACTTATAAAGCTTCGCTTCCAGGTAGGTAATTTTCAGGACCTTCTCGGCCTGTTTCGTGAGGGGAATGTTTCCGATCGTGAGCGTGCCGCCTGAAGTTCGCACGGTATCCTCGATGGCCTTCTTCAATTTGTAGAGGTCCACCCCAAGGTTCCTCAGGATCTTGACGGCAATTCCCTCGCCCTCACGGATTACACCGAGCAGGAGGTGTTCCGTCCCGATGTAGTCATGACCGAGCCGCAGAGCCTCTTCACGACTGAGGCGAATGACGTCCTGAACTCGATTAGAGAAGTTGCCTTCCATCCTGGTTCCTCATGTATAAGTATATACGTGAACTGCTCAGTAGGAACACCATTGCTATCAATATAACCACTTTGGGAGCGTAGCTAGTTCCTCTAATTGCAACGAAAAACCCTGAATGTGCTGGCAGAATATAAAGAAATCAGCCAGGTAAGTCAATGAGAAAAAGGGGCTTTGGTACTTTGGTTCTGGTCACTTTCGTCAATGCCGGTGGCCGCGGTGTGATATTGTGAGTGGAGCATTTGCCAATAGTACTTGACGACTTCACTCCAATTGCGTATTTTATTCACCCAACTCACCCGATCTTGCTGGCTTCTTTCATGGCCGTCAGTGGACCGTGGGATAAGTGGTGACATACGATCATGAGATGCTCTATGATACTTCAACAGATTCGCTCCACCGATGGTACAGGTACCCTCTCCTATGTACTTGCCAATTCTCCAGGAGGTAGCGCCGTCATCATCGACCCGAATATCGAAGACCTCCCTCTGCTCCGTTCGCGAATCATGGAACTCGGGCCAACACGTATTCACTCCATAGACACACACACCCATGCAGACCATGTTTCTGCAGCCGGAGAACTCAAGAAGTTGTTCGATGCGGAAATTGTTATGCATGAGAATACAAAAAACAAATGGAAGGTGGTGGATCAAGGGAACAAGTTCGGCATCGGTGACACGTTGCGGGCGAATGCAGCAATTCCCGTCGACCGTTATGTCCAGGACGGTGATACCATTGTTGCAGGTCTTCTCGATGTCCGAGTTCTGTTCACTCCCGGCCACACCGACAATCATATCACTCTTGCCATCGAAGATGCAGTGTTTACCGGGGACCTGCTGCTTATCGGTCAAGCGGGGCGAAGTGACCTTCCGGGCGGAAATGCAGAGGAGCAATACGATAGTCTGTTCTCAAAGATTCTTCCGCTTCCCGACCACATGCGGGTCTTCCCGGGTCACGACTATGCGGACAATGAGTATGCGTACCTTCGTGATGAGCGTCGGACCAACCCGTTTCTGAAACAGCGGACAAAGAAAGAGTATGTTGAGTTTGTGAAGGACTTTTTCCCTCCGTTGGCGGAAGGAATCGCATCCGGTGGCAAGATGACGCTCCAATGCGGGGTCCAGCGCGTTCCTCAACCGGGCAACACAATCAACAACGTGCTGCCGGCACAGCTTTTCGAGATGCTCAGGAGTTCCTCCAGGCCAATCATTCTCGACGTCCGGGAGCCATCGGAGCTGATAACGCACGGTGCCATTGAAGACGTAATGAACATCCCGCTTGGTTCGCTACCTGCCAGGATCGCTGAAATACCGAATGATCCCCAGAGGGATATCATCGTTGTGTGTCAAAGCGGAAGTCGCTCATTGGAGGCAGCTCACCTGCTGCAACAACGAGGATACCCGCGCGTCTTCAATCTTACTGGCGGAACCTCAGGATGGATCAGGAGCGGGTTTCCGGTCGTCAAACGACCCACGCCGAAAACACAAGTATAGAACGACCTGAAAACAGAGGAGTCGCCAT
>JAERML010000083.1 GCA_016844425.1 Bacteroidota bacterium | reverse complement strand
CGCGATCACAAAAAGGAAACAGACGCAAGTCCGGAAGGTCGCAACGGGCTATCTGTACGAGCACGAAATCAAAGAGCAGGAATGCCGCTTCGATGTGGTAGCGATCCGGATGTGGGGAGGGCGAACCGAGATCAACTACATCAAGAATGCATTCTAGGAAAGCGATGCATAGACCTTCACTACCGACCGTCCAGCCTTATCCACGGAGTACAATCCGATGAACATCGCACTCGTGATGGTGGTCTCCTCCGCCATTCTCATCCTCGGGTATCGTTTCTACAGTCGCTACATTGCCCGGAACCTTGGTGTCGACGAGTCACGCCCCACACCGGCAACAAGGATCAACGATGGTGTGGACTATGTCCCGACGAAACCCCTTGTTCTCTTCGGTCATCACTTTGCGGCCATCGCTGCGGCCGGTCCTATTGTCGGCCCAACGCTGGCGCTCTATTTTGGCTTCGGGCCTGCCTGGCTCTGGATCATGATCGGCGTGGTGATGATCGGTGCAGTCCATGATTTCACCGCGCTCTTCGTTGCCGTTCGAGAAGGCGGCCGTTCGGTTGCTGAAGTTGCCCGCAAGACACTGGGGAAGGCCGGCTTTATCTTTTACATCCTCTTTGCCATTCTCCTCTGCTTGCTGGTGATTGCCGCGTTCCTCCAGCTCACCGCCATTGCGTTGACCTCGACACTGCCACCGGACGATGTGAACCTGACTGCTGGCGCCGGCAGCCTTCATCTTCTCGAAGACGGGGGAGCGCTCCGTGTCCAGCTTGGTGGTGTTGCCTCGATGTCGGTCATCATCATGACCCTCCTGGCCCCCCTGATCGGTTATATGATCTACAAGAAGCAGATGAATATCTGGTTCGTCACCGTAGTTGCGTTCGTTGTTTCGATCGGCTCAATCGTGCTGGGGTACTACTATCCCATCACCCTCAATCCGACAACATGGATCATCATCATCACATGTTACGCCTTCGTTGCTTCGTGGATACCGGTGTGGATCGTTCTCCAGCCGAGGGACTTTGTGAACGCACAGATCCTCTATCTCGGGCTCGCCTCCATGGTGGTGGGAGTGATTGGCGCCGGTCTCGGCGGTGCGGTAATCAACGCGCCAACGTTCAACCTGGACGAGGCGATGTCCGCACCCAACCTTGGGTTAATCTGGCCGTTTCTGTTCATTACAATCGCGTGTGGGGCCGCTTCCGGTGCACACGGGCTGGTGTGCGGAGGGACGTCCTGTAAACAGCTTTCAAATGAGAAGCACGCGCGCATGATCGGATATGGCGGTATGTTGCTGGAAGGGTTGCTCGCGCTGTGTGTCATCCTCCTCATTTCCGGCGGGATGGACTTTGCTAAATACAAGAGCATTGTCTACCCGGCGACAGGTGCCAGCAACGCACCGCTCGCCTTCGCGCTCGGACTTGGCAACATTCTCAATCTGAGCCTGGGATTGCCAACGGTTTTCGGGACCATCTGGGGGATTCTCCTGCTGGAAGGATTTCTCGTTACGACGATCGATGCCTTGGTCCGCCTCTCCCGCTATCTCTTCGAAGAGCTCTGGGTGACCGTCATGGACAACCCGCCGGCGATTCTTAAGAGTCGCGTCTTCAACAGCCTGCTGGTGGTCATCGGATTTCTGTCGCTGACATTCACCAACGCCTATCTCAAGATCTGGCCCATTTTTGGAGCCGCCAACCAGTTGCTCGCGGCCCTAACGCTGATTGCAGTAACAGCATGGCTCGCGCAGAAGTCGCGTAAGTACTGGTTCACCGCCGTCCCCGCGGCCTTCATGGTGATCACCACGCTGACGTCGCTGGTTCTTCTTCTCGGGCGCTACATCGACTTTGAGAACTGGTCGCTTGTGGTCACCGATATTCTCCTGCTCATCCTGGCGGGAGGTGTGGTAGTCCTGACGTTCAAATACTTTTACAACCTGAGGGCGAAGCTAGCAGAGGTGAGTGGGAGTTAGAGGAAGAATCAAAAATCAAAGTGCGCCTACTGCAGTCTCGGTAGGCGCACGCATTCACGGACGAATCGTCACTCTACGACGGTGTACATTTCCCTCCGTCCTGACTCGACAAGCGGCACCATCTTCTGGTACCACTTACCGAACTCTTTGTTGCCCAGCAAGTTCTTGAGCGCCTTTTCGAACTCCGTCATGTTCGCGTACGTCGTTTCCATGACGAGGGTGCAATAGGGACCCGTAAGATCAGTCAGAAGACGGCCGGGACCGTAGCCGTATTCTTCTCAATCTCCATCCCTTCCTTTGCAAGCGCCTTCGCCTCTCTGGCCTTGCCGAACTTCAACTGGAACACATCTCGCACGAGTATCATGGGTTTCTCCTTTCCTCTTCAGTGAGTTGGATATTGTTGGTTTGAGCTTCCAGCGTTTGCACGAACACTGCACGCCGCATTCCTCTCACTGTGTTACAAATGTAAATGGCGTCAGCGTCGTGAATATCTTCCTTCGTTAACACAGCTTCTACCACCTCTGGTTCCCGTTCAAGGACGTACTGGCGGTAGATGCCATTGAGCAGTCCACATCCGACTGGCGGGGTGATGAGTCGCCCCCCTTTTCTAACAAAGATGTTACTGATGGCACCCTCCGTGACTTCTCCTCTTTCATTCAGGAAGATGAAGTCAGCCAGGCCTTGCTCCTTCGCTCTTCGGGACATCTCATCGTACAAGCGCCTGTGCGTGGTCTTATGGTAGAGGAATCTGTCACTTGAATTCGTGCGAACGTCTGCCAGGGCTATCACCCCAGGTTGAATGCCCTCATCCAGCCTGACGTGCTCAATGCTTGTCTCGCCGAAACGATTCAATCTGAGTCTGACTTTGTACTTCCTACTCTTATTGAATGCCTTTGTCGTGTCAAGCAACTGTCGACGTATGTGTTCAACGTCGTACCGATACTCGAAGTACTCCGCCGATTGTTGGAGCCGCTTCAGATGTCGTTCGAGCAGTGGGTAGTCGTTGTCCCACAGGAGAGTTTCCAGCAACTCAAAATCTGCATGTTGTTCGGTGAGGAACAGTCCCTTCAGCTCGCACTCTGCATACTCCTGATCGGCGTTAGAGTCGTACACAATTCCGCTTCCCACTCCCATCTCACCTCTCTTCCCCTCAATCACGGCAGTGCGTATCGCGACGTTGAACACTGCGTCCCTGTGTGGAGAGAAGTACCCGATCGCTCCAGTGTACACGCCTCTCGCACGCTGTTCCAGCTCATTGATGATCTGCATCGAGCGAATCTTTGGCGCGCCGGTCACCGAACCGCATGGGAAGAGGCTCCTCAGAATCTCATAGCATGATACGTTGCGTCTGAGCGTTCCTTCGATCGTCGAGGTCATCTGGAACAACGTCTGATACTTCTCCACCGAGAACAGCTCAGGGACGTGCACCGAGCCTGGTTCGGCGATCCGGCCAATGTCGTTCCTGAGCAAGTCAACAATCATCACGTTCTCCGCCCGGCTTTTCTCATCGTTCCTCAGCCATTCCTGTAACTGTCTATCCTCCTCATTCGTCTTCCCGCGACGTGTCGTGCCCTTCATGGGCTTCGTGATGATGGTGTCTCCGGTGCGTCTGAAGAACAATTCAGGGGAGAGACAGACGATTGACCTGCCGTCTGCCTTGATGAACGCACCGAACGGGACCCGCTGCTTCTCCTTGAGATCCCGGTACAGTCCGAGAGGAGAGCCTTCGAAATCAAATGTGTATTTGGTTGTGAAATTGATTTGGTACGTATCTCCGGCTCGGATAAAGTCTCTGATGGTCTCTATCTTCCTCGCATACTCGTGTCTGGAGATGCCGAGCTTGATGTTGTGAAGTCCATAGTCTTTGCCCCAGTGCGGTGCAGTGCTGGTCAAGTCGGGCCCCTCGTTGTCGAACAACCCTATCTGGTGGTTGAAGACGAACGGTGTTCGATACACTCCGAAGAACGCAATAGGCTTGAGGGATCGTGGTGAGGGAGCAATCTGCTCAAAATGAAAGCCACAGTCGTAGCTAAAGTAGCCTGCCAGATAGTGCTTCTGGCCAAGATGATCTTCGATGGCTTCAATCAACTGTGGTACTTCATCCACCGCATGGATCTGCAACGTCGTAATCGGGTCGACAAACAGGAAACTCCTGAAGTTGTCGGCGTCGAACTTCGATGTCTCAAGGAGAACGACGTTTTCCTTCTCTTGAATGAAGTTGTAGATGGTGGACGGGAGTTCATGGAACACTGCCGGAATCTCCACGCTGAAGATGTGGTGGAAAGATGGTGCGGAGCCGACGAAGGTCTCACGTAAGTATACACCGAGTCCGTCTCACATTCAAGGCTGACCGGCGTTTGTTTTTCCTCCTCTTCTTTGTATATTGAAGCCCAACCAGAACGAGCGTTGCTCTTGCCGAAGCGAACAGATCTCGAGTCCATTCTCATCATAGGTTCAGGCCCGATCATTATCGGTCAGGCGTGCGAGTTCGATTATTCCGGCACCCAGGCCTGCCAGGCACTGCGTGAGGAAGGATACCGGATCATCCTCATCAACAGCAATCCGGCAACGATCATGACGGATCCTGACCTCGCCGACCGAACCTACATCGAGCCGATCACTCCATTCTTCGTTGAACAAATCATCAAGCGGGAACGTCCCAATGCCATTCTCCCCACCATGGGAGGACAAACGGCGCTTAACACTGCTGTCGCTCTTGCAGAAAGTGGGGTTCTAAAGAAGTACAAAGTTGAGCTCATCGGCGCAAAGCTGGATGCCATCAAGAAAGCGGAAGACCGCGAGTTGTTCAAGGCCACGATGGATAAGGCAGGGATCGAGACGCCACGCGGGGGGTTTGTGCGTACGATTGAACAGGCGCAGGAACTCGTTGCAATGATCGGATTCCCGATCATCATCCGGCCTTCATTCACACTCGGTGGTACCGGCGGCGGAATTGTCCGTAGCGAATCGGAGTTTGTGGACGCGGTGGAGCACGGCCTCGAATCGAGTCCCATTCACGAAGTGCTCCTCGAAGAATCCATCATCGGCTGGAAGGAATACGAGTTGGAGGTGATGCGCGACCTGAAGGACAATGTCGTCATCATCTGCTCAATCGAGAACTTCGATCCCATGGGCGTCCACACCGGCGACTCCATCACTGTGGCCCCGCAGCAGACGCTAACGGATAAGGAATACGAAGCGATGCGTGATGATTCGCTCAAGATCATCAGGGCGATCGGCGTTGAGACGGGAGGCTCGAACATCCAGTTTGCCGTGAATCCGAAGACAGGCCGTCGTCTGGTGATCGAAATGAATCCACGCGTATCCCGTTCTTCGGCGCTGGCCTCCAAGGCCACCGGCTTTCCGATCGCAAAGATCGCAGCCAAGCTTGCGGTGGGGTATACACTGGACGAAATCCCCAACGACATCACAAAGCTCACTCCCGCATCGTTCGAGCCGACCATTGATTACACCGTCGTGAAGATTCCCCGGTGGGACTTCGAGAAATTCAAGGGGGTGGACGACTCGCTCGGAATCCAGATGAAGTCTGTTGGTGAAGCCATGGCCTTCGGACGGACATTCAAGGAGGCGCTGCAAAAGGCGCTCCGCTCGCTCGAACAGGGTCGCTTCGGGCTCGGCGCCGATGGCAAGGATCTCTTTGATATCGACCGGCTGACGGAAGCGGAAAAACAAGAATGGAGGACGCGCGTGAGGGAGCAGCTCAGCCGGCCCCGCCCCGAGAACGTGTTCTATCTCCGGTATGGGTTTCTTCTGGGGCTAACTCTCGATGACCTCTATGCGATCACGTATATCGATCCATGGTTCCTTCATAACATCAAACAGATTGTTGACCTGGAGAGGGAATTGAAGGAGTACGCTCTCGCATGAAACCGATGTTCTCCATTGTTCTTCTGTCGCTCACTGTACAGACTGTCCGCTCGCAACCCATTCCTCCTGACAGAGAGTTGTTGGAGCGCGGTGCGGGTGCGGGAATGGCGTCATACGCGGACCTCAACGGATATCCCGGCCCGAAGCACCTTCTGGAAATGCGGGACACCCTGAGTTTGACCGATGGACAGGAGAAGGACATCGAAGCAATCTTCGATGAGATGAGCGAGAATGCCCGGACGAAGGGGGAGTTGATCATTGCGAAGGAGATGGAACTCGACTCGAAGTTCAGGCTTGGAGTCGCGACGATACCGGACGTCCGACGGCTCACGGGGGAAATCGGAATGCTCCGCGGGGAGTTGCGGGCGGTGCACATGACTGCACACATCCAGGCAAGACAGATTCTTACGAAGCAACAGATTGCATTGTACAACACTATCAGACACGAGGCGTCCCGACACGCCTCCGGTGGTCATTGAAGAAAATCACCCGAGACATACTGCTGAAGGCAAAACAGTACGGCTTCTCTGACCGGCAGCTTGCGGAGTTGTGGAGGACGGATGAAGCAACAGTCCGAGCATTACGGAAGAAGCTCGGCGTGGTGCCAGTATACAA
>JAERML010000082.1 GCA_016844425.1 Bacteroidota bacterium | reverse complement strand
CCTGCCTGATGCCCTCTGTCTCATCCTGCTGCGGAAACGGTTGCAAGAAGTTGACGGAAGCTGTGGTCTTTTCGTCGATGTTATTGTAGCCATACGCACGAGCAACTTCCTCGATCAAATCGATCTCCCGATCAACATCAACACGATAGCTTGGAATGCGGAACTGGATGTTTTCTTTTCCTTTCCGGTCTGGTCTGAATCCCAACGTCGAGAGTAGGCGAACAATCTCAGCCTGCTCGAAGGAAGTACCAAGGATTTCGTTCACCCTGCCTGTTCTCAGTGTAACGATGCGCGGCACCACCTTGCCAGAACGTACGGTGACCATTCCCTTGAGCAGATTCCCGCCAGCTGTCTCCAAGATTAGCGAAGCAGCACGATCTATCGCGTAGGTACTTGCTTCCGGATCGGCTCCCCGCTCAAACCTCTGCGACGCATCCGTGCTAATGCCAAGTGCCTTCGCCGTCTTCCTGATACTGGACGGGTTCCAGTATGCTGCCTCGAGAACAATATCCCTAGTCGCGTCACTAATCTCCGAGTTGGCTCCACCCATAATGCCCGCGATAGAAATCTCCCGTTCTGCATCGCAGACCATCACAGCACCTTCCGGCAACGTATGTTCCTTGCCGTCGAGAGTCGTGAAGCGATGCCCCGGCTCCGCCTGCCGGACGAGAATCCTCTTCCCTTTCAATCGTGCGTAGTCAAACGCATGAAGAGGTTGTCCGCACTCGAGCATCACATAGTTCGTAACATCAACCACGTTGTTGCGTGGCCGGAGCCCCGCATTGCGGAGTGTGCTCTGGAGCCATTGTGGCGACGGAGCAATCGTCACCCCTTGAATGACCCTTGCGGTAAACCTTGGACAGTTCTTGCGATCCTTGACGGTGACAGACAGGAAGTCCCTGGCTGGCGTCTTCGATTCTTTTACACGAACGCGCGGAAGAGTTGCTGGTTTTCCGATGAGGACACCAATCTCCCTGGCCACACCAATGTGACTCAGCCAGTCGGGCCTGTTGGGCGTGATCTCCATCTCGTAAGCAATATCGTTAAGCCCAAAGTACTCTGCTAGTGGTTGACCCACCTTCGCTTCACTGTCCAGAACAAGAATCCCGTCGGCATCCTTGCCCAGGTCAAGCTCGTATTCGGAACAGATCATCCCGAAGGAATCCACACCCCGGATCCTCACTTGTGAAAGGACAAAAGGAGCCCCCGATGGATCATGTTGATTGCGCGGCACCTTTGCTCCGATCAACCCTACCGCCACTTTCTGGGCAGGCTCCACATTGGGTGCACCGCAGACAACTTGCAGCACTTCCTTTCCCGTGTTGACTGAGCAAACCGAGAGCTTGTCAGCGTTAGGGTGTTTCCCTTTCTCCATCACCTGGCCGACAACAAAACCTGTGTACTTCTCTCCCAAGCGCTCCATGCCAGCGATCTCAAGCCCGAGCATGCCAAGGCGGTCGCCGAGCTCTTCTGGCGGAATTGTGAACTTGATGTATTGTTGAATCCAACTATGCAGGATACGCATCGTGCACTATCTCGAGTCGCTTATACTAAAATTGATTCAGAAATCGGACATCGTTCTCATAGAACAATCGGATGTCATCCACACCATACCGCAACGCGGCGATTCGTTCGATCCCCATCCCGAAGGCAAAACCGGTGTACTCTTCAGGGTCATATCCCACAGACTTGAACACGTTGGGGTCCACCATCCCGCAGCCAAGAATCTCCAACCACCCACCCTGCTTGCACATCTTGCACCCCTTGCCATTACAGATAAAGCAGGTGATGTAGATGTCTGCGCTGGGTTCTGTGAAGGGGAAAAACGTCGGCCGGAATTTGTACTTCAGTCCGCTCCCGTAGTACTGCTTGATAAATGAAACCAATGTTCCCTTCAGATCGCTGAACGTTACCCCTTTGTCGACGTAGAGACCTTCGAGTTGGTGAAACTGTGCGAGGCTGCGCGAGCTGATAGATTCGTTGCGATAAACCTTTCCAGGCATTATTACCCGGACAGGGGGGCGATAATTTTCCATCACCCTTATCTGCACTGGCGACGTGTGAGTGCGCAGCAGCGCCTTCGGGCTGAGGAAGAAAGTGTCTTGCATATCTCTGGCAGGATGGTCGGGGGGAAAATTCAACGCCTCGAAGTTGTGATAGTCATCCTCGATCTCCGGCCCGACCGCTATCCCGAATCCCATGGAGACAAAGATGGCTTTCATTTCGTCCATTGTTTGCGTCAACGGATGACGCGTCCCAAGGAATTTCCTTCTGCCTGGGAGTGTCAGGTCCAACGTGGAGTTCTGAACCGGAGGCCGGTGAAGAGATTCTTGCTTCTGATGAAAAAGGGCTTCAACTTCCGAACGGAGTTCATTCAGCATTTTTCCCAGCGCCGGCTTCTGTTGTCCGTCGACGGTCTTCAAATTGTCAAAGAGACCGGCGATGAGGCCTTTACGGGCGAGGTACTTGATGCGAAATTCCTCGAGCAGTTGCTCGGTGGTTATTGCGGCGAGGTCTGTTTCCGCCTGGCGGCGAAGGTGATCAATGTCTTGCTGCATGGGATGGCGAGGGGAAAAAATTTCCCCGCGCAGATAGTGGCAGGAAATGACCTGCACCCATTACCTACGCGGGAAGATTCATTGTTGGCTATGCGACAGCAAACTTCACAACCTCTGCAAATGCCTGTGGATTGCTTACTGCAAGTTCCGCAAGGACCTTCCGGTTGATTGTGATCTGCTTCTTGCTCAGGCCATTGATAAGCCGTGAGTAGGTTGTTCCGTGCACCCGGGCCCCCGCGTTGATGCGGGTGATCCAGAGTTGGCGGAAGGTCCGTTTCTTGGCTTTGCGATCACGATAGGCATACTGCATACCCTTGTCAATGTGATGCTTCGCCACCGTGAGGACCTTGCTTCTCGCACCCCAGTAGCCTTTCGCTTGCGCGAGAATGCGCTTGCGGCGGCGATGGGAGGCAACTTTATTTTGCGAACGTGGCATAGTTGCGCTTTGTCCTATGATTGGTGATTGGTGATCCGCCCTGCTGAACTATATCATGCACAGGGACGGCGTTGATTAGGTTATCCATAGGGAATCATCATGCTAACCGCCCGCTGATCCTGCTTTGAGACGAGGTGTCCTTTGCGGAGCTTGCGCTTCCGCTTTGTGGTCTTTGAGGTCAGGATATGACTGCGGTAGGCCGCAGCTCGCTTGATCTTTCCGCTGGCGGTTCTGCTGAATCTCTTCTTCGCGCTACTGCGCGTCTTCATCTTGGGCATTGTGGTGATTCCTTTCGTTAGGCTTCTTCTGACTTCGCTTCGTTCTTCTTCTTACGTTCAGGAACAAAGATCATGATCATGCTCTTTCCCTCCATATGAGAGGCCTGATCGACCTTCCCGACATCGCTTAGCCGCTCGGTTAGCCGGGCAAGCAATATTTCCCCTTTTTCCTTATATGTGATCTCGCGTCCCTTGAACACCACCGAGGCCTTTACTTTGTGCCCATCGGTCAGGAATCTTATCGCGTGCTTCGCTTTGAAGTCAAAGTCATGCACGTCCGTGTTGGGATGGAATCGGAGTTCCTTCAGCAATGAAACATGCTGATGCTTCTTCTGTATCTTATCCCGCTTGGCGAGTTCATACTTGAATTTTCCAAAATTGATGATCTTGCACACGGGGGGAACGGCATTCGGGACGATCTCCACCAGGTCCGCTTCCCTCTCACGAGCGAGCGCTATAGCCTCCCTCGGAGTCATGACACCCAATTGGCCGCCATGTTGGTCGATCACCCGGATCTCAGCGGCACGGATCTCATCGTTCACACGGTTCCGATTTTGTTTGCTAATGGATATGCCTCCTATGTGGTGATGGTTTTCTCAACGATCTCCTTCATCAGTCCTGCACTGAACTCCTCCAGGCTCATGGTTCCAAGGTTTCCCTTCTTGTGTCGGCGCACCGCAACGCTGCCAGCCTCCCGCTCCTTCTCTCCTACCACCAGCATGAACGGAACTTTCTTCGTCTCCCACTCCCGGATTTTATAGTTGATCTTTTCATTCCTATCATCCAACTCCACTCGTGCCCCCGCATCGGTCAACCTGCGCATTACAGTTTGCGCGTATTCTCGCTGTCCATCGGTGATGGGCAGAACTATACACTGGACCGGAGCAAGCCAGAGGGGAAAATCCCCGGCAAAGTGTTCGATGAGTACGCCAATGAACCTTTCTAGGGATCCGAACGGTGCCCGATGAATGATCACGGGTCTATGCTTCTGTCCGTCACTTCCTACGTACTCAAGATTGAACCGTTCCGGCATCACGTAGTCAACCTGGACGGTTCCGAGTTGCCACGTGCGCAACAAAGCATCCTGCACCATGAAATCAATTTTCGGTCCATAGAATGCCGCTTCGCCGATGCCGATGAAATAGTTCAGCTTTTTCAGATCTGCCACTTCTTTTATTTCTCGCTCCGATCGCTCCCACATCGCATCCTCTCCACCATATTTATCCTTGTTCTTCGGATCGCGGAATGAGAGCCGGGTCTTGAAATTGCTGAATCCAAGGGTCGTAAAGACCAGCTGAATAAGATCGATAACATCGCACAATTCGTCTTTCACCTGGTCTTGTCGAACGTACATATGCGCGTCATCCACAGTGAACGACCGGACGCGCGTCAGCCCATTGAGCTCACCGGACTGTTCATAGCGGTACACTGTCCCAAATTCTGCAAGGCGCAACGGGAGATCACGATAGCTCCGTGGTTTCGACAGGTAAATCTGGTGGTGATGCGGACAGTTCATCGGTTTCAGGAGATACTCCTCGTCCTCCACCTGGATCGGAGAAAACTGGCTATCCTTGTAGTACGGGTAATGTCCGCTCGTCTTGTACAAATTGATGTTGCCAATATGTGGTGTTACCACCGGCAGATAGCCGCGCTTTTTTTGCTCGCCGCGGAGGAACGACTCAAGCGTTTCCCGAAGCACAGTCCCCTTCGGCAGCCAGATCGGGAGCCCTCCGCCAACTTTTGGTGTCAGCAGGAACAGCTCCAACTCTGCTCCCAGCTTTCGATGGTCGCGTCGCTTGGCTTCTTCAAGACGGAACAGATGTTCATCGAGCTCTTTCCTCGAGGGGAACGTAATGCCATAGATCCGCTGAAGCATCTTGTTCTTTTCACTACCGCGCCAGTACGCCCCGGCAACACTCAGGAGCTTGATCGCCTTGATTCGCCCCGTCGATGGAATATGCGGACCAAAGCAAAGGTCGGTGAAGTCTCCTTGATGATAGAATGTGATCTGTTCGCCCTTCAATCCATCTAGCAATTCAAGCTTGTACGGATCGCTCTTTCTCTTGAAATACGAAACTGCTTCATTCCACGACTTCACCTCGCGGCGATACGGAACATCCCGTTTTGCCAACTCTTCCATCTTCACTTCAAGCTTCGCGAGATCTTCGCCCGTCAACGAATGATCTCCCATGTCGATGTCGTAATAGAAGCCATTCTCGATGGGAGGACCGATGCCGAATTTCGTCCCGGGGAACATTTCCTCAATTGCCTCGGCCATCAGATGCGCGGAGCTGTGCCAATATGTTCTTTTCCCTTCGTCGTCAGTCCACTTGAAAAGCCTGATCGACGCATCGGATTCGATCGGACGTGAAAGATCCCATGTTTGCCCGTTGACAGACACCGCAAGGACTTCCCTTGCGAGTCCTGCGCTGATGCCTTCGGCAATCTTCCGCCCCGTCACGCCGCGTTCAAAAGAACGGGTTGTACCATCTGGAAAAGTGATTAGCAATGAATTCATTGTGTCAAAAGATTTCACCCCGAACAACAAATCGTCCCGCCCGTCGTTACGGGCGGGACGACCTCCGTACAACCTGTGGGCGATACAGGAGTCGAACCTGCGACCTCTACCATGTCAAGGTAGCGCTCTAACCAACTGAGCTAACCGCCCGCTGAACTCATCTCGACCAGGATTGGGACGCCAAAAACTCGTACCGAGGGCCGGACTTGAACCGGCACGGACCTTGCGGCCCTCAGGATTTTAAGTCCTGTGCGTCTACCAATTCCGCCACCCCGGCAGCCGGAAACATCAATTCGCGAACGTACTGGGCGTCCGATGAGGCGCCGGGCGGATTCGAACCGCCGCATAAAGGTTTTGCAGACCTCTCCCTTACCACTTGGGTACGGCGCCGGAATCATCTCGGAATACGAGGCCATATGCTCGCAACAATTCGCCACTTCAAGATCAAAAAAATCGCGATGACTTCTTACAATCCATCCCAAAAAAAATAACCCCGCCACCTGGTGGGATTGGGGGCGGCGGGGCCACTTTAAAGAGGAAGTGTATTTATAAGAGACGTTCGGTGCGATTACCGAATGCCCGCCCCGTGTGACCGGGGCAGAGCGGGAAACGGGATTCGAACCCGCGACATCAACCTTGGCAAGGTTGCGCTCTACCAACTGAGCTATTCCCGCATTGGTAGGGCAAATATAAGAAACGCTTCCATTGTTTGCAAGCACTTTTCTGTAAAACCGCCCCAAGCCAACGCGACTCGAGGAAAATATACGTTGGGTGAAACTGAAAGTCAAGTTCTCCGCAAACTCTTTTTCGCTAAATTCATTCGGAAAACAGGCGGCTGCATCGACATCATCGGTTGATATCCAGTATTTTGTACTTCAGTTCGCCAGCGGGCACTTTGATATCCACAGTTTCTCCCTTCGTCCTCCCCAGCAGTGTTTTCCCGATGGGGGAAGTGACTGAAATCTTGTTCTCCTCGTAATTTGCTTCTTCAGGGGAGACCAGCAGGTACTCAAACTCGTCCTTTGACTTCAGGTCTTTGACCTTTACTCTGCTCAGTATGTAGACCTTGTCATTCGGGAGGTCTTTTGCCTCGATAATCTTGGCCCGCGAGAGTGTTTGCTCGATTTTCGCAATGCGGAGCTCCAGATGCTGCTGTTCTTCCCTCGCGGCATCATACTCTGCATTCTCGGAAAGGTCTCCATGTCCACGCGCATCGGCGATTTTCTGTGCAATCGCTTTACGCCCGTTTGTCTTCAGCTCACGCAAATCACGTTCCAGCTCTGTCAGTTTCTCCCGCGTCAAATAGACGGTTTCACTTACTCCGTTTGAAGACATGGACTACTCCACAATTTGATTTGGACAAAAATAATAGCCATCATCCGTTCTCCACGAATGGTGGCTAACAATATCGTTCCTTGTACTGACACCAATTACGAAAACAGACTACAGAAAAGCAAGAGGAAAATGCTGGCGCTTGTGATTAATCAGAAAGCTTCACTCTGCTTTCTGTTGTGGGTCAACCAGGATGAGATGTCCCATTTTGTCTCTCTTCGTCCTCAAATAACGTTCGTTCACTTCGTTCGCGTCCATTTCCAGAGGAACCCGTTCGACGATTTCCAATCCGTACCCGTGAAGACCGACCACTTTCTTGGGGTTATTTGTGAGGAGTCGGATCTTTTTGACCCCCAGGTCGCGCAGAATTTGGGCACCAATCCCATAATCGCGCAGGTCCGGACGAAATCCAAGTTTCTCGTTCGCCTCTACTGTGTCTAACCCTTCATCCTGGAGCTTATATGCCTTGAGTTTGTTCACCAAACCGATCCCTCTCCCTTCCTGTCGCATGTACAGAACGATTCCCGAGCCGGCCTTTTCTACCATTAAGATTGCAGCAATCAACTGCTCGTTGCAGTCACACCGGAGCGAACCAAACAGATCTCCAGTCAGGCACTCTGAATGTACCCGCACTAGCACCGGCGCGTCCGGCCTGATTTCCCCCTTTACCAATGCGATATGATCTTTGTTGTCCGTCTCACTTCTGTAGAGGTAGATCTGAAATGTGCCGTACTTTGTGGGTAGGTTGGTTGTCACCAATCGTTGCACGAGCTTCTCTCGCATCATTCGATATTCAATCAAATCCTTGACTGTGACAATTTTCAAATGGTAATGCCGTGCTATCTTGAGGAGATCGGGAACGCGTGCCATGGTGCCATCATCATTCATGATCTCACACAGGACGCCGGCAGGATAGAGACCTGCGAGCTTGCAGAGATCAACCACAGCCTCCGTATGACCAGCCCGTCGAAGTACCCCACCCTCCAATGCCCGAAGAGGAAAAACATGTCCAGGACGTGCTAGATCGCTCGGCTTGGTGTTCGAGTCCATCAAGGAACGGACTGTGGCTGCACGATCGGCAGCGGACACCCCCGTTGTGGTTCCGTGAACGTAGTCGATGGACACGGTGAAAGGTGTCTCGTGCAGCGATGTGTTGCTATCAACCATGAGATCGAGACCGAATTCTTTTGCGCGCGATGTCTCGATTGGTGCGCAAATGATGCCTCTTCCGTTCCGTGCGAGAAAATTGATCACTGAGGCATCTATAAATTCCGCAGCGCAGACAAAATCCCCCTCGTTCTCCCGATCGTCGTCATCCACAACAATGACGATTTTGCCGTT
>JAERML010000307.1 GCA_016844425.1 Bacteroidota bacterium | reverse complement strand
CGCGGCGGTTGAACGGCCATTCCCTCGAGCGCCTTAAGTTCTTCGTCCGTAAGCCGGGAAAATCCCCGGGGAAGGTTCGCGAGATCGATCATCACCGGAGGTGAAATGAGAACCGCCGCGTTTTTCAGTTTTCCGCGATATTTCTTGCAGTCCGATTTTGTCTGCACGTCGACGATGACGGCCGGACATACGATTTTCCCTGGCGTGCCGGGCGTGTACGCGAGCGGAAATCCCGTCATCGGAACGTAGGTTGGCTCGAGCAGTTGAATCGAAAAATACTCGTTGTCCCAGGCAGCACCGTAGTCCATGAACGGTTCGATAACAACATTCGTCAAACCGATCGTCCCCATTTTGTCTTTTGCCCACGCTTGTGCCTTTTTCATGTGCTCTGAAAGCGATAGCCTCGATCCAAGCACATCCGTCATATATCCAACAATGTCCGTCACCTGTGAGCGCTGAAATCCTTCTTCGCGGATCTTCGCCACGACATCCCAATCAACCCTTGGCTGGTCTTTTTGCGCAAACATGGTGAGGGGTAAGACAAACATAAAGATGGCAATCGTTGTGCGAACGTTTCTCATGGACGGATCCTTTGTATTTCGTTTGCGGTCAAGTGTATCTGTGCAAGTTGGCTCATTGCGTTCATTTAGTAGGCGCACTCTTTTGCAGCGGCTGCGAAGACCTTTAAATTTTCAACAGGAGTATCGAAAAAATGGTCCGAGGCAGAACAGACATACCCCCCGTCGACACCGACTTTCTCAAAGAGCTCAAACACCTTGTTCCGTATATCCTCCGGCGAACCAGTTGTTAACGTGTTGTGTTGATCCACTCCACCAATGAGTGCAATGCGTGCACCCACCTTCCGCTTCAGCTCCCAGGGCTCCTGGTTTCCTCCAACGCTTGGCGGAGCGACCGTTTCCGAGGCGTCTGCACCGTTCTGTACGATGTATTCTTCTATGCCATGCGTACCGCCGCATGTGTGGTACGTTACCAGAAAATTTAGGCCGTGAAGCGCTTCGTGCATTGCTGTATCATACGGCAGGCAAAACTCCTTATGCAGCTCCGGCGAAATGACTGTTGACGATGCCGAGCCACCGCCGGTTTCAATGAGATCGAATGCCGCCCCTTTCATCGATTCGATGAACTGCAATTTCTTTTCTAACAGAACATGAAGCAGCTCGTGTACCCATGTCGGTCTTTCCATAGCTGAAAGGATGAGATCGCTGATATCCATCAGGCATGCTGCGTGCTGCCAGCATCCGGCTTGATCGCCCCAGACAAATCCGCGCAAGATTCCGTGATCCCGCAGTTCATCATACTTTTTCCTGATCGGTTCGAGTTTCAACTTCGGAACCGGCATGTACTTCCTGATGAGTTGAATATCACTGTCGTGTTTAATGAGGTACTCCGTTATCCAGGTCGTTTTCCGATCGCCCCTGGTCTTATATGTCAGGATTCCTTCTGGCGTGTCAATGGTGTGATGGATAATGCGATCATCCGGATTCTTGCTGATAACGCTTGGAATGTCCTTCCAGGTCGACGTGTTCAGCTTTGTAAAATCTGCATCAACCAACCAGAATTGTGCCATTTCCTCGAAGTATTGAATCTGTGCGTCAAGACCAACCCGCTGAAACGCCTCGAGATCGCTGATGCCATCCATATATTCTTCCAGGTGATATCCCTGCCATTGGTGAATCGTTGCCGGCAAACGGTCTGGCTTTTCCCGATGGATTGCGGTCATCAGGCGATCTTTCGATGTCATGTGAATCTCCTCCGGGGGAAAGGTGACTGGCTACTTTCGCTATCGTAACTTCAGTGGTTCATTGCGGCGGCACGCCAAAGATCAACGATTTTCAATTGTTTGCTTCGCCACCCGCGCCATTTGCAGCAGACCCCAGTACGGCGCTGCATATCCTTTCTTCCGCGTAAATTCTTCCGCCAAGCGAACAAGTTCCCGTTTTATCGCTTCATGCTTGTTCGAGTAATATTTGTTCTTGAGTGCCGCCGTGGCAGACATTCCCTCTGGCACTGGTCCGGGGCTTCCAACAAGATTTAAGAGCACGCTGTACGCTTTCATGGTTCTCGCAACCGGCAGCATGTACCACGCGTAGGTCGGGCGGTCACCTTGTTCCGCCCCTTCAAGCATTGCCTCCGTCACTGCATTGTCAAAATGGTCTTTACGGAGTTGTTCTGGGTCCCGCCACTCCGCCACCACGCGCAGCTGCGGGTCGTATTCAAGATCTGACGGCTCTTGCGTTTCAAAGTGCTCCACACCGAAACCAGCCAACCATGTCCGCAATCCGGGAGACGAAAGATGGGAGAGCCCCATCCAGAGTTGAACGCCGAACTTTTTGTATGCAACTGATGCAGCCTCAGAACAAAACCATTTTTCTGAGTTCCCAAAATCCATTGCGAAATCATAGGGGATGTGCCGTTCGCCCACAGCCCGGAGAGCAAGATCGGCCGCACGGTGCGGGAGCAAGGGGTCCGCCTGCATCTGTGGCAAATC
>JAERML010000081.1 GCA_016844425.1 Bacteroidota bacterium | reverse complement strand
GCGGAAGAACGCCACGCCGAGCGGTGGGCAAAGAGACTTCACGAGCTCGGCGCTGATCCCGGGAAATACACCGAATCATTCGTCGATCGAACCCGTCGCTGGATTCTTCTTAAGAGTGACACGACGGTCGCTGCCAGAATGCTCGAAGCAGGGGAAAGCGAAGCGGACAAGCTGTACGACGTGCTGATGGCAACTGCACAATCAGAGAAGGATAAGACTTCGCTTCTTGATGCACAGCGCGACGAACGAGCACACACCCGTGTGCTCGAGGAGTTCGAGGGTCAACCCGGGCATCCTCAGCGCCGGCTGGATTCAATGCTTGGACGGGAAACGTGGCACGTCCGCGCGGGAGGATGGATCGGGCAGGCGATCTATGGTGTGAACGATGGACTTGGGGCGGCATTTGGTGTCGTAAGCGGTGTGGCCGGAGCCACGCAGGCAAACGAGGAGCTTGTTCTTCTGAGCGGGTTCGCAGCAATGGTCGCATCTGCTCTTTCAATGGGAAGCGGAGCATATCTCGCGGCAAAGTCGGAGCGGGAGGTCTATGAAGCCGAGGTGGAGCGCGAGCGCCACGAGATCGAGAACAATCCGAAGGAAGAGCTCGAGGAGTTGGAGTTGTTCTACCAGTTGAAGGGTTTCACAGAAGATGAGGCGAGGACGATGGCGCAGCGTCTCTCGGAAAAGCCGGATCAACTCTTGAAGACGCTTGTGCATGAGGAGCTTGGACTTTCAGCAGCATCCTTCCCGAAAGAATGGCGCTCGGCCATCAGCGCGACGATCAGCACGGCGATTGGCGCCGCTGTTCCCGTGATTCCATTTTTGTTCAGCTCCGGCATCAATGCGCTGATGATTTCACTTTTCGTAAGCACCCTTGCCCATTTCCTCGTCGGTGCCTCGAAGGTGCTTGTCACCGGCCGATCATGGGTCAAGAGTGGCATGGAAATGACGCTGGTTGGTCTCGGTGAGGCCGGCATTACCTATGCCATAGGACTTCTCATCGCACCGGCTTTCGGATAACTCGATTTGACCGGGAACACGCGAGAGGACGGAAACACCGTATGACTCGACCGAAGGTGCTGCGATTCACCGCGATTCTCGAAAAATCCACCAACAAGCTCTGGGGTTCTCACCTGCGCGTGCCGCAATCGGTTGCAGTAAAGTTGATCCGCAGCGGCTCACGCCGCGTTCTCCGGACACTGAACGGCTCCGACGCACATCAGTGCGCCCTGCTGCCGTACGGTGAGGGTTCCTTCGTTCTATCTGTAAACAAGAAATGGTGTGATGCGCTGCATCTCAAGATCGGCTCAGAGGCGAGGGTCAGTTTGCAGCGGGATGAAAGCACGTACGGTCTCCCCATGCCGGAGGAACTTGAGGAATTACTCCGGCAGGACAACGAAGGCAACCGGTTGTTCCACGCGTTGACCTCGGGCAGGCAGCGGACACTTCTTTATATCATCGGCTCAGCGCGCAACCCCGATGCCCGCGCATGGAGAGCGAGCAGCATCATACGACACTTGAAAGACAACAACGGGAAAATAAATTATAGACAGTTGAACCAATCGTTGAAGCGCCGATAATTCGGCTGGAAGGAGCGAATTCAATGACCTACAAGAGCTGCCAGAGTTGCGGAATGCCCCTGTTGAAAGACCCACAGGGGGGCGGTACTGAAGCCAATGGATCCAAGAGCACGATGTACTGCAGTCACTGTTATCAACAAGGAAAGTTCACCCTCCCAAATATTACTGTAGATCAAATGAAGGACCTTGTAAAGGGGAAGATGAAGGAAATGCACATTCCGGGCTTCCTGGCGTACTTCATGATGAAGAACATTCCGAAACTGAGGCGATGGGTCAGGGTAAGAAGTAGTTGAGTATTGGAGCATGGGAGTAGGAGAGTTTTGTGTTGACGAATGAGAGACAGACAATCGATCCGGCGATTACTACCGATGCTGTGCCCATTTCGAATTCAACGGCCGCTGCTTTGAACACAGCGACGACAGCAATCGAAGCCGTGAACAAGAGAATCGAGGAGGCGGTGGTCTCAAAAGACCTCGCTTCTCTCGACGCTCTCTATGCCGATGATTTTGTGTTCACGCATGGAACCGGCGTTTTGGCTGATCATCTTCATTGTTTGCGCATACCTCATCGCAAAACGATCTCCCGGCAAGCTCTTTCTGCATGGATTGGTGGTGAGCCTGGTAAATTGCGTTTGGATCACCACAGTTCATGTTTTGCTCTATGACACCTATATGACGAACCATCCCGAGATGGCAACGATGAATGCGACGATGCCGATGCCTGACCATCCCAGGTTGATGATGATCCTGATGGGTCCCGTTTTTGGCACTCTCTCCGGACTCGTTCTGGGCCTCTTCTCGTTCGTCGCTGGAAAGATTCTTAAGACGAAGGGGGTCTGACACGCACTATGAACGAGAACTCCATGGAGCCGTACGGTCTGGCGTTGCTCGACTATTTCAACGGGGACCATTCGGCGACGCAGATCTTTCATCGGGACGACGGCCGGGATTTTGAAGTCCCTATCAGCCTCTTCTTCAGGGATTCTGCTGAGTTTTCAAGGATTGAACAGGCCGCAATTGAGCTTTGCTCCGGGAGAGTGCTGGATATCGGCGCAGGCACAGGGCGCCACAGTCTCGTCTTGCAGGAAAAGGGACTCGATGTGATCGCTCTTGATGTCTCTCCTCATGCAATAGATATTATGAAGAACCGGGGAGTGAGGGGCGCTTATCATGCAGACATCTTCGAGTTCAACCAGGGGAAGTTCGATACGCTCCTGATGCTGCTGCATGGTATTGGTATGGTTGGTACTCTGGCCGGTCTTCGCCGTTTTCTGAATCATGCCCACACGTTGATTGACCCCGGTGGTATCATTGTGTTTGACTCTCTTGATGTCCGCTGCACCGATGATCCCGTACATCTTGCCTATCACGAAAGAAACAGGAACGAAAACCGGTTCATCGGCGAGATTCACTTTCAGATTGAGTATAAAGGCCTGAGGGGCTCACCATTCAGTTGGCTGCAAGTTGATCCGGAAACGCTCGACAAGGTGTCGATGGACGAGGGATGGGATACTGAGATCATTTGCCGGGAACCTTCGGGAGACTACCTCGCAAGATTGTCTGAACGCTGACGTGGCATACCAGCAGCGTGACGACAATAATCGTGATAGCACCTTTGGGGATTGAGATTTCTCCATGCTGATCTATCTTATCCAGGGAGTAACGTTTGGTTTTGCCGCCGCGGTTCAGCCCGGGCCATATCAGACCTATCTCATGTCGCAGGCATTGAACTATGGATGGCGGCGCGCTCTGCCAGCCGCACTTGCGCCCATGATCAGCGACGGTCCGATTATTCTCTTGACGTTGTTGGTGCTCAGCCAGATGCCTCTGTGGCTGGAACAAGTGCTACAAACAGCCGGTGGCTTTTTTCTTTTCTATCTTGCGTACGGGACATTCAAGGCGTGGCGCGAATTCAAAGCAGTCAACATCGATCCAGCGCACTCAACGACAATAGGCGTTCTGAAAGCGGCCATGGTGAACGTGTTGAATCCGAATCCCTACCTGAGCTGGATGCTGGTCCTGGGGCCACTCCTCGTGAAGGGATGGCGCGAATCATCGGGGCATGGGATTGCCTTGATGCTGGGTTTCTACGGCACAATGATCTTTGGCAGCGCCGGGATTATTTTGCTCTCTGCTGCTGCGCGAAACCTTGGACCGCACCTAAACCGAGGACTCTTGGGTGTATCGGCTCTTGGACTCGCTCTTTTTGGCTTGTTTCAGTTGTGGCAAGGAACGATAGCGCGCTGGTGGGTTGGTTCAGTCTGACGGACAGGCCCCCTATGCTGCGTTGTCGAGTGATGCTGTATCAGAACAATCAACTCCAGCTCACCGCGAAGAACTGAAGAAAAAATGGAAGGAACGTAATTGCGCCAGCGACTTGAACCAAAGCTGTTTTCCATTCTTCGCAAGGGATATTCCCGGAATGATTTTGCTGCAGACCTTGTCGCGGGAGTGATCGTCGGCATCGTGGCGCTTCCGCTCGCCATTGCGTTTGCCATAGCCTCCGGAGTCAAACCGGAACAAGGGCTCTATACTGCTGTGATTGCAGGGCTGGTTGTTTCAGTGTTCGGTGGAAGCCGGGTCCAGATCGCAGGACCGACCGGTGCGTTCATCGTCATCGTCTATGGCATTGTGCAGAAGTTTGGATACGACGGCCTGGCCATTGCGACCATCATGGCGGGAGTGTTTCTTATCATCATGGGACTTGCAAGGCTCGGGACGCTGTTGAAATTCATCCCGTACCCGCTTACAGTCGGTTTCACGAGCGGTATCGCCCTGATCATCTTCACGTCGCAGATCAATGATATTCTCGGCCTGCACATTCGGAACCTCCCCTCGAATTTCTTCGAGAAGTGGTATGTGTACGCGCAAAGCCTTCGCTCCATTGATGTCAATTCGCTCCTTGTCGGACTTGGATCACTCCTCGTCATTGTGTTCTGGCCACGCATATCGCACAGGGTCCCGGGGCCGCTCGTGGCCCTTCTGCTCGCAACAGCTGTTGTTCAGATCTTCAAGATCCCCGTCGAAACCATCGGGTCACGGTTCGGAAGCGTGCCCCACGGCCTCCCGGCGCCGCATATCCCCAAGGTAACGTGGCATATGCTTACCGGCCTCGTATCCCCCGCAATAACCATCGCGCTCCTTGGTTCAATCGAGTCACTGCTTTCTGCAGTTGTCGCTGACGGCATGATTCGCAGCCGTCACCGGTCCAATATGGAATTGATCGCCCAGGGAGCCGCGAACATCCTATCGCCGATTTTTGGCGGCATTCCCGCCACGGGCGCCATTGCACGTACAGCGACAAATGTCAAGAACGGAGGGCGGACGCCTGTTGCCGGCATCGTACACGCAGCCACCCTGTTCCTTATCATGATTTTCTTTGGTCACTGGGCAGCTCTGATCCCATTTCCCACGCTGGCCGCCATCCTCGTCGTGGTTTCATACAACATGAGCGAGTGGCATTCGTTCCTGAAGGTTCTTCGAAGCCCCAAGAGCGATATTGCTGTCCTCCTTGTAACCTTCGCGCTGACGGTCATCATTGATCTCAGTGTTGCAATCGAGGTCGGCGTCGTCTTGGCCGCGTTGTTGTTCATGAAGAGGATGTCAGAGGTCAGCCAGGTCAATGCAATCACACGCGATCTGCAGGACGAGAGAGAAGAAGAAGAGTTGCCCTTGCCGAAACGCGTCATACCGGAGGGGGTTGAAGTTTTTGAGGTTTATGGAACTCTCTTTTTCGGAGCAGTCGACCAATTTACGGAGTCGATGCGATTCCTCG
This sequence comes from Bacteroidota bacterium, assembly GCA_016844425.1. The sequence goes on along the minus strand of JAERML010000081.1, from coordinate 1,140 downwards.
ACAGCAAGCCGGCAGTCTTGATACTTGAAACGCGCAACCTTCTTGCCGTCGATGCCACCGGATTACGCGCGTTGGAGGAGCTCCTCCACCAGCTCTCTCAACAGAAGACGCACTTCATCATTTCCGGGATTCACAAGCAGCCCTTGTTTGCAATGCAGGGCTCCGGACTTCTCGATCGTCTCGGCGAAGACAATATTTGCGGGAGTCTTGATGAAGCACTGAAGCGTGCAGAAACACTGCTGGCACAGAAACAACCGCTCGGTCAGAACTGAGTGAACGATCAGGCAACCCTCATGAGAAAGTTCCGATCAGGTGCGATGCTTCTTGTCCTGGCGACAGTGGCGTCGGGGGCCCTGTACTTCTTCTCAACCGGGCTTGCAGGATTCAGACCACTGGTCTGGATTGCGCCTCTTCCGGTTCTTCTCGTATCCATGCGATACTCCAGACGTCTGACGGCGGCAGGAGCTTTCTGTGCGTACGTTCTTGGCGGACTCAATCTGGTTGCTTACCTGGCGAAGCTTGCGCCAATTGGAGTCGTTGTCGTTTCGGTGCTGGTCCCCGCATTCGCCTTCGCAGTGATCGTTGTTGCCTACAGAGATGCCATCGTGCATCTCCGGCATCCGCTTTCCTTTCTCGCGTTTCCTGTGGGCTGGACGGCGTACGAATTTCTTCTTTCGAGCGTTTCTCCTCACGGTACCGCGGGCAGCATCGCGTACACGCAATCCGATTTTCTCCCGCTCATTCAAATTGCTTCACTCACCGGGCTGTTCGGGATCACGTTTATCATAACGCTTGTTCCTGCCGGAATAGCAGCCGCACTGCATGGTCGTGAGATGAAAATCTCCTTCCCGATACTTCTCATTGTAGTGGTTGTTGGGCTGGGAACGCTGACATTCGGTTGGCTTCGACTCAGTGGACTCATGCCCGGACAACGTGTGCGCGTTGGTCTTGTCGCCATCGATTCTACGATTGAACATTTCAACACAACGGAACGCGAAAAAGCGCTTGGCGTGCTCGGAACGTACGGTCTCGTTGTGGCCGATCTTGCAGGTCGGGGTGCACAGATTGTAGTTCTTCCTGAAAAAATGGTTGGAGTAGCAGAACACTACGAACGGGATGTCTTCACGTTTCTCTCCGGGC
>JAERML010000306.1 GCA_016844425.1 Bacteroidota bacterium | reverse complement strand
GCTGAGCTGAAGACCGGTCAAGTCTCCTCACAAATTGAAGGGCCGGATGGCCACTACCTTGTGAGGCTCGACCGGGTGTGGCAGAACCCCATTGTGAGCGAAACAGAGTACGCATCACTGAGGGACGGTGTGGTCAAGACCCTGACTTCCTCGCGTGCGGATGAGCTTGCAGGGGAATATGTGAAGGCGAAAATGGCGGCGGCTAACCCCGTGATCAAAGCAGAAGGCCTCAATATTGTGCGGGCCTATATCGCGGAGAAGGGGCTCGCACGCGACACGCGTGTGCAATGGGATATACCCTCAACTTTTATGACGGAGGCTGGACCGCAGCCTATCAACTCATCAGGGGAGTTTCTCAGCCGTCCATTGGTTACGTTTGCCGGCAGAACTCTCACGGTCCGGGACTACGTGACGTGGTTTGACGTCCGCCAATTTCAGCTAAAAACCAGATCTCTCGCAGCGTTCAATTCAAGTATCAAAAGGACGATCTGGAAGTTGGTGCAAGACAAACTCCTCAGCAGTGAAGCATACGGCCGGCGACTCAACCGCAGGGATGAGGTGAAGCGGGAGACCGGAAAGTGGAATGCAAAACTCCTCTACCTGGCAGGCCGGTCCTCCGTTCTGAGGGGCATCACCATAGACGATCAGGATCTGAAAAAGGAATACGAGCGGATGAAGGGGCGGTACAAAGATGCTTCTGGTAGGCAAATGACGTTTGCCGAGGCGCGTGACCAAGCATGGTCAACCAGGTACTACCAAGAGGAAGAGCGAGTTCTGTCGCAAACTCTTCGACGCCTGAGGGACAAATACCCTGTCCATGTCGATGAAAAGGCGGTAAGTCACCTTGCTGTCGGGACCAAGTCCGAGAGTAATCCGGTGGATGTGATCTTCTACAAGCCGGGGGGTACGTTCCCGCGGGTAGCCTTTCCTACGATCGACGAGAGCTGGCAACGATTACCTTAAGCAAGAGCCCATGCGTTACCCTTCGTATACATATGCGGTGAAGGATCTTTTCACAGGGTCGAGCCTTGGAAATCTCTTCAGCTTTGCCCGGCTTGATGAGCAGACAAACCTCAAGGGTCTTTGGAGTTCCACCGACAATCAGTACTATGTCGGTGAATGGGACATTGAGATTTCCTCAGACATCGGTGTCCTGAAGCCTCAGACGACAAGCTTTTTTCCTGAATCTCAATCGACAGATCTTGGTCTCAACAATGTCACGGCGCGGAAACTCTTCTTCATTCCTTTTGCCGTGCATGGATCGGAGGAAGTCACTCCGGGCGAGATGCGTACCGCTGTCTACATCACGCGGCTGACGAACAACGGCCCGACAAAAGTGGAATTCACGATCCGGCACACAATCACGTTTCCAGCGGTGACGAGCGACCGGTTCACAAAGCAACCACTCCCCGACCAGATTGCCAAAAAGGTATCCATTGTCTGCAAGCGGCATCATTCGGAGATCACAACTGCAGGCGCACCACGAGAAGCGCGAGTGTTCTGGTCGACTGAGGCAGCGAGCTCGTGCTGGACCAACGACCGGACGCTGAACATGGAATTCAGATGCTGTCTGGAACCAGGTAAATCCTCCGAAATCCCATTTGCAATGCACTTCTCCCCTGAAGGAGTCCGCGATGCTCTCGATACTATGCGCGCAGTGAAGGATTTCAGCGCGCTCTTTGAAAAGACGCGAGAACAGTATCGGGAACTCCTTACACGTACCCACATCGTTACGCCTGATGCGATGATCAACAGAGGGCTCCAGTGGGCAAAGGTGAATACAGCGCGAGTGCAGCACCTTTACCGGATCGGGGAAGGGTTCACCAACGACCCTCCGCAGGACATCGTCGTTATCAGGGATCTTGGATGGTATGTGCTTGGCGCTGACTATCTGACACCGGAGTTCTCTGCGAAACTGCTCGAACTGTGCGAGAAGTATGCATTCCACGAGGGTGGGAAACTGACCGAGTATCTCCACGCCAACGAAGAAAAACCGGCGCAGCACGACTACAAGCTCAACATCAACGACGATACGCCACTCTACGTGTATGGTTTGTTCCACCATGCGATGGCGTCTGCGGGCAACGAATTCCTGTCTGAATCATTTGTTCATATGAAACGGGCGTGTGATTGGATCATCTCTCAAACGCGCGATGATCTTGTTTGGTGCTATGCGGAGGGTACAAATGTGTGGGGGATCTGCGGCTGGCGGAATATCATCGACGGCTACAATCTTACGGGCGCCGTTACCGAGGTGAATGCAGAGTGCTACCACGCGCTCTCCCTCACCGCCAAAGTTGCGGATTATCTTGGAGCCACAAATGACGCTAATCGCTATGGCGAGGCTGCTGAACGGATGAAGATGGCAATCAATGCCACTCTCACATCAGAACACACAGGGCTTTATCTCTTGAATCTTTCTAATGACGGCGTTCGGCATCACGATGTAACGGGTGATCTTATCTTTCCTGTCATGTTTGGAATCGCCGAAGGTGAAAAGAAAGCAACAGTCC
>JAERML010000305.1 GCA_016844425.1 Bacteroidota bacterium | reverse complement strand
ATTGGGAAACTGAATCAAGAAAAACTGAAACGTTGCTTCAAATGTTGAGATCCAAAGGATGTGCGGATCGCCAGCAAGGCAATGCCTCTGTTGAAGACCCTTGTCTGCTGGCTCACCCTACCACTACATGTTCTTCACCAGCGCCTCGCCGAACTCCGAGCACTTGACTTCCCTGGCGCCTTCCATTAGTCTGGCGAAATCGTAGGTCACCACTTTCGCTTGGATGGTCTTGTTGAGTGCATTGACGATGAGGTCCGCAGCTTCCTTCCATCCAAGGTAGCGGAACATCATTTCTCCGCTCAGGATGACAGAACCCGGGTTCACTTTGTCCAGACCAGCGTACTTGGGTGCCGTGCCATGAGTCGCTTCGAACACAGCGAAGCCGGACTCATAATTGATGTTGCCTCCGGGAGCGATCCCGATTCCTCCGACCTGGGCTGCAAGAGCGTCAGAAATGTAGTCCCCATTGAGATTCAATGTGGCGATCACATCGTATTCCGCGGGACGGGTGAGGATTTGCTGGAGGAACGCGTCTGCAATCACGTCCTTGATCAGGATCCTGCCGGAAGGAGGATTCCCGCCGCACTCATCCCACGAGACGGTTTCATGTGCAAACTCGCGCTTCGCTAATTCGTACCCCCAATCCCTGAAACCCCCCTCAGTAAACTTCATAATGTTTCCTTTGTGCACAAATGTAACAGACCTCCGCTTGTTGGCAATTGCATACCTGATAGCTGCACGGACCAGGCGTTCAGTCCCTTCTTTTGACACGGGTTTGATGCCGATGCTGGAGGTCTCTGGGAATCGGATTTTCTTGACTCCCATCTCAGTCTGGAGCCACTGGACGACCTTTGCCGCTTCCGGGGTGCCCGCCTTCCATTCGATGCCGGCGTAGATGTCCTCGGTATTCTCACGGAAGATCACCATTTCTACTTTCTCCGGATGCTTCACCGGTGATGGGACACCCGCAAAGTATCGCACCGGGCGGAGACAGACATACAGATCGAGCATCTGGCGGAGTGCAACGTTTATGGACCTGATCCCGCCACCCACCGGTGTAGTCAAAGGTCCCTTGATAGCGACAACGTACTCCTTGATTGCTTGGAGGGTGTCGTCCGGCAGCCAAGTCCCTTCACCATAGACGACATTGGCTTTCTCGCCCGCGTACACCTCGAACCAGGCGATTTTCCTCTTACCCCCATATGCCTTTGCGACTGCCGCATCTAGCACGCGCTGGGAGGCACGCCAGATATCCGGCCCGGTGCCATCACCTTCAATAAACGGTATGACTGGTTCGTCTGGCACGCGGAGTGTTCCATCGGCAATTGTTATCTTCTGTCCCCGAGTCGGTGGTTTCAACTTCTGATATGATGGCATGGCGGTCGTCTCCTATGGTCTATTGCTTTGGTATATGCTGTCGAATTTTTTCGGCGTAATCGGCCATCGTGCCTTCCTGGTACGATTTCAATTCAAGCACGAACCTGATGTTGTCGCCCGGATAACGGGGGGTGATGTGCATGTGGAAGTGAAATACAGACTGCCCGGCAATCCTGCCGTTGTTCGAGAAGATGTTGAAACCTTCCAGCTTAAGACTTTTCACAATTGCCCGGGCCACTATCTGGGTGGTATGAAGAACGTCGTGAAGATCGGTCTCCGGAATGGAGAGAAAATCAAGGCAATGTGTCTTCGGGATAACAAGGGCATGGCCGAAATGGATCGGGTTGATATCGAGGATCGCAATCACACGGTCGTTTTCGTACAACACTTCGGCGGGAAGGTGATGAGAGATGATCTTGCAGAAGGTGCACTCCATGCATCACCTCCGTTGCTCAAAGGGGATGCAACTGATTACGTTGATCTCCGGAAATAGCGTGACATGCGAAGACCGAGTAACATAATCTATTGTGCTCATGATTCCGATAAAACAAGGTAGGTCTTGTTCTCCACTCGGTCCGGCGGGCGCGATTCAATTCGTTGGGTTAGGCACGAACCCAAAATGAGCCGCGGTGCCTTACAATTCTCTTTCCGATGGTAAGAATTCTGGTACCAACCTAACAAAAAGCGGCTCCAAAGTCAACGTAATGAATAGGTTGGGCGAATCGGAGGTCAAAGCTGCACCTTGCTTTTCAAACGACCTTTGTCTATATTTTCACCGCAATTCTTTGTTCACACCGACTATTCTGAGGAGAACCCATGAGACGTTATACACCTGGCGTCGTGCTAGCACTGCTCGCGATCTATTTCACCGTCACTGGCTTTCAGTGTGGCTCAGCGGAAACCACTTCAGCAAAGCTCTACATTACGCAGAAGCAGTATGACAAAGCCGAGGAAAGCCTGGCCAAAGAGGTAGTAAAGAATGACAAGAACGAAGAGGCGTGGTATCTCCTCGGCCAAGTTCGCATCGAGTTGAAGAAATACGTCGAGGCGAACAGTGCATATAACAAGGCGCTTGCCATCTCCGATGCGCACAAGATGGAGATCATGAACAACAAACTTGCCCTCTGGCAGCAGATGAC
>JAERML010000304.1 GCA_016844425.1 Bacteroidota bacterium | reverse complement strand
TGCCATCGACGATGATATGTTCTTCCTGTCGTTTTCATGTACCGGCAATTGGTGCAACTATTGGATCGATAACCGGTATTTGGTTGTGAAGAAATATGAAATGCGCGATGAACAAAATGCCCTGATTATGGATGCAGTCTCTTCCTCTTTTGCGGAAGAAGACGGAGCCGCTGCCCCAAAACGGATACGGATCAGATTCCCCACACAGGGCAGGCAGGTATCGGTTAACTATACTTCGATCGCGTTGAACGATCCAAATCCATCATTTGTCTACTCCATACCCTCAACTGCTCGAACAATAGTTCGCTAAGCGGTGACACACCGGGCTGCAACATACATTCTTCTGATCCTGTTCCTTTTGATTTCCGGCGGTGTCCAGTCGTCGACAAAGGACGAGATCAAAAAGCGCCAAGCCGAGTTGCAGTCCATCCGCGACCAGATCAGGCAGTTTGAAGAAAAGATTGAGCGACAGCAGAAGAACGAACAATCCACGCTCGAGTTGCTTGATACCTACGATCGGAAAGCCACACTCGTTCGCCGCCTCATCGCCAGACTCCGCAACGAGGAAAAAGAGATGCAGGATAGCGTTGAAGTCACCCGCACCGAAATCAAACATCTTGGCTCGCAACTGGAGTTTCTTAAAAAGCATTACGCCAACTATGTGGCATCCGCCTACAAGGCAGGTCAGTTGCATGATATTGAGTTGCTTCTCGCTTCACGTTCCATAAACCAGTTTTATATTCGTGCGGAGTATCTCCGCCGTTTCTCCGACCAGCGAAAGAGCGACATCGGCAGGATACGGACAAAGAAGGACGAGATAGAGGAGAAGCAAGCGCAACTGCAGGAACAATTGAGTGAGGAACGCCGCCTCATCGCGGAGAAAGGCGCAGAGGAAGATCGACTTGCCGCACTCGTGGCGGATCGACGGCAGGTACTTCAACAGATCCGCAAAGACAAGAAGATTGCCCAGCGCGAGCTCGATCGACGTCTCGCGTCGGTCAAAGAACTTGAGAGACTGATTGCCGATCTGATCGAGCAGGATCGAATCAAGAAGGAACGTGAGCATCAGCGCACCGGAAAACTTCCGCAACCCCCGGGCATGGCAGGCAGCTTCGAAACAAAGCGTGGGAAGCTTCGGTGGCCGGTAAGTGAAGGAGCCGTGGTTGCAAGGTTCGGCAACCAGAGACATCCTACACTCAAGACGATCACGCAGAATACCGGCATTGACATTGCTGTCACCACCGGAACATCTGTGACTGCGGTCGCGGACGGAGAGGTTGCCACGATCTGGTGGCTTCCTTCGTATGGGAACATCATTATTGTGGACCACTACAGCGGATACCGTACGGTGTATTCGCACCTTGCCGAGATCAGGGTGACGCAAGGCCAGAAGGTGAAGGAAGGCGAAAGCATCGGCACGAGCGGCGAATCGCTGGATGGCGCCCGTCTCCACTTTGAACTCTGGAAAGACCGGGAGAAGCAGAACCCCGAACTCTGGCTCAGTCCACAATGACCCGACAATATCTCCTCGTTTCCCTCTCGATAGCACTCCTCTCATTGTTGCTGGTGATCGCTTTCCACGCGCCACTCTCCTCAGTTGAGGAACAGGTGACGGCGTTGAAGTACAAACTTCGTGGGGAACAGCCAGCCGACACGAACATCGTGATTGTGTATATCGACAACGACGCGGTTAGAGATCTTGGCCGACCCGTCCGGCGCAACTTCATCGCACTCATGGTGAAGGCTCTCATGGAGCTGAACGTCCGGGCCATCGGCATCGATGTGATGTTTGAGGAACCGAAACCTGAGTATCCAGAATATGACGAACTCTTCGCTGCTACCGTGGCACAGTCAAACCGTGTCGTGCTTGCATCGTATTTCAGGTCGCTCTCCGATCAGGTGCAGGACACGGGCCGGCAATCGAATGACGCTTTATCCTTTCCCGGCGTAAAGGGAATAGAACTACACGGTGTGGAATTCCATCAGCCATTAGAGACGCTCCGCGGCGCTGCGGCGGGTATCGGTTTCGTCAATCTTGGGGAAGGTCTTAGTATCCCCGTCTTTGTGCAGTCAACGACCGGTATTGCGCCGTCATTCGGCATGGAGGTGCTTCGGGTTTTCAAAGGGGTCAATCGGTCCGAGGTCAGTTTCGAGAACGGCATTGTGAGTGTTGGTTCAGACACAAAATTCCCCGCTTCTGATGGGAGGGTTTCTCTGAACTTTCCGGGCCCCATCAACTCGTTTCGTGCCTACCCGTTCGTAGAGGTCCTCAAATCGTATGACGCCGTGCGACTCGATCGAACGCCGTCGTTGCCGGTAGGGTTGCTAAGTAACAAGATCGTCCTCGTGAGTTTTGTGGCTGATGAGCGTGTGTTTGTGAATACGCCTGTGGCTGGGCGGTATCCTTCCATCGGCTTGCACGCGACATTTCTTGACAACGCGTTGCACTCACGATTCCTTTCTCAACCCGGGAGCACCTTCTTGTTTGCCCTGTCCTTTCTTCTCGGGTTGTGTTGTGCCGG
>JAERML010000303.1 GCA_016844425.1 Bacteroidota bacterium | reverse complement strand
ACCGTGAGGTGTCCGGTACTTGGAATGAAAATTTGAGTTCGTCACCGCGCACGGTAACTAACGGCCACGCTGTTTCTTCTACGACCTCCCATCCTCCGCCGTCTGCATGTCGGTGTATCCGGGAAGGACTCAGCCGGATCGGGTTTACTCTTTCATCCATGCGTGCCAGCGCCAGCCAATCAATTCTCCAGGAACCCTTCGCGCAACGGAGCCGCACTCTGTGCGAACCATCTGGGAGTGGAAGAAGACGAATATCCGAGGCGAGGGGTCCGAACTCCAGGATCTCGCCCATCTCCACCCAGGAGCCTCCTTCCTGCAACGCATCGACCGTGATTCCCCCGAGGGCCCGTTTCATGCCGCCATATGCTTAACGCGTGACCGGATCCCCACGCTCCATTCCAGCCAAAAGTGTGCCCGCGGAGTTTCCCATATACGCCAGCCCCTGGTAGAAGAGATACGTGCTGACGAGTGACTGCCTCGATGCAACCACCAGCCCATGCTGTCCTTCTTCAACTGGCGGGAAGTCGACGCACAACGTTTCCCGCACCGCAAGGTCTGTTGAATCCGTTGAGCTGAATCTCTCCTGAACATCCAGAGCCCGTACGAGGGGAAGACAATCACCTTCCGGTCCGATACATCGCTGAGGTGACATCACTTCGCGGCATATCCAGAACTCATCCCGCGGTCCTGCAAACACCCGGGCATCCTCCGGACGGGGACAGGACAAAACATTCACGTATCGGACCACATGGGTCTCGAACGCTTCGTTCTTCATGTGCACGTCCAATTTTCCGTCTCTTGGTCTCGCACGAAAGAGTGCATCGACGTCACGCTCCTCCTGCAGAAAATCCCTCTGCCTGGAGAAGGTCATTGTAGCCATCAGAGACGTAGAATGTCGGACAGGATCCGAAACATGCCTTGGGATTTGCGGCGCAGTAGATGCTCATTGCCCCCGAAAGAGCACTCATGATTCCTAAGGCCGTCACAGATCCTGACTGGGCCAGCACATTGGTTTCGAAAAGTACAACGGAATCGAGCGGGAGTGTGAAAGCCGTCCGTGCCACCAGTGTCCTGTTGAAATCAAGCAAGTCACCCCTGCCAACGACCATCGTGCTGTCCGTTTTCCAATTGGCAAGAACATACACGCTCCCATCGCGCATGTGCGCTTTGAGAAATGGAGACTTGTTGTTGAGAGTTTTTCGGGTGCTGGAGTCGTAGAGTGTGCGGTCAAGTGTTTGCACGCTGTTGCAGGAAATGAAAAGGAGCTGCGCCGACAACAAAAAGTAGAGAGTTTGGGTGAGGTTGGAGCGTGGAGAGATCATGTCCGGCGTTCCTTTCAGACCGGTTGGAACCACCGCAAAACTACGGGATTCATTTCAGAAACGCAATGAGATTGTGGAGCCAGGAAGGCCGTTATTCTCCTTTAATTCCTCATTTTCATTCTCCCTGCAATCCACACAAGAAGGGAGATCATCACGCCAGGAAACATTGGCTCGATACCAAAGGGATACCGGTCGGAAGACCCGAGCTGTTGAGACCAGCCGAGCAAAAGCCAGATGGTTGAGGTTAGCCAGCCGGAGAGCATCGCAACAAATCCGAATAAGGCGGAGATCCGCGTCCTACTGAAGTAGCTCGACACAAGAGGCACGAGCAATCCCGGCACGATCACGGTCCCGATCGTGTACCACAACTTGATGACCGACGGGATGTAGACTGAGAGTGCTATGGAAAGAACTGCCGTGCACAAGAGTCCAACGCGTGTATACGCCAGGATGCGCGACTCATCCGTCTGCTTCACCCGCCAGACGATATCTCTGCCTATTGTCGCTGCGGAAACAAACGCCAGCGTGTTCAACGATGACATGATCGTTGCGAGCATGCCAATGTAGAAGAGTCCCTTTGCCACCGGAGGGAGCGTCATCTCTGCAAGAAGAGGGTATGCCATCACCGGCTGAGCAAGTGTGGGCACTGCGGCCCTTGCATACAATCCCGCGGTGGCCGTCATGGCATCAAACAAGAACCAGAACCCGATCGATATGAGAATTCCCTTCTGCGCCACCGCTCCGGACTTCGCCGCATAGCACCGTTGATGGAACGACGGATCAACAAGCGTCCAGAGAGCAATGAAAAACCAGACGACGACGAATTGAATCGGGTTGCCACCATTCCACGTGAGATGAAGCGGTGGGACATTTTCTTGGATGAACTCCAGTCCCCCGAACTTTCCGTACGCGTACGGGAGAATGATCCCGAAGCCGATGAACATCAGGATGAACTCGAACACATCTGTTCTGACGTCGGACCGAAATCCCCCAAAGAACAGATATGCCGTCGTTGCAACCGTGCCGAGAAGGATGCAGGTGAGAAGTCCCCAGCCTGTGAGGAGTTGGAGAAGCACACCGAGCATCAGGATGTACGGTGCGGGAGTCATCAGGAGAAATGTCAGAAATGCACCGAGGAGCGCGGTCTTCCGGTCGTAAGCCTGGTGCAGTTTGTCGGGAATAGTAAGGAGGTTGGACGCGCGGACGCGCTTTGCCAAAAGAAACGCAAATAGGAAAGCAAAGAGATAGTACGGGACACCCTGCACAACCCAGTTGGAGATTCCGTAGAGATAGGAGAACTCACCAACGCCAAGGATGCCGCCATACCATGTTGACACCAATGTCATGACAAACACGGGGAGCGTCAGAGATCGACCAGCGAGGAGAAACTCGGTTGTGTCCGTGTGTTTTCTCGTCGAGAGGAAACCAATGACGAGCACGGCAGCAAAGTAGCCGACGACGAGAATCAGGTCGATGGTGGCAAAGGTGACCATTGGTTACTTTGTCGTCCTCAGGTCACCGAAGGCGATCAAAAGCATGTTTCCCTTTTGCACACGGATGCTAAAGGAAGACAGCCGAACGACGTTACTCACCCCGATCTCCCCCACTCTCATGGTCGCGTTGGTAAGCGGATACTGCAGCCCTCGCAGTGTAATCCCCGAGCATTGCCCGAACGGGATCAAACTGATCGTTGTGCCGACCTTTGCCCGGAACGCAGGGGCTCGTCCAACCGGACGGGCAGTCCATCCGTCTCCCACAAACTCCAGAGAGATGCGGGACGTGTAATTCCAGATCACCGAAAGGTTTCCCAACGTGAAATCCAATCGTTTGCCTGTTGCAGCGATGATTGTTGCCTTCGCGATGCGTCGAGTGACCACAAAATCCAGCGCCTTCTCAAGGTCGGTATTATCCTGGCGCGCTACGTGGACAAGCGTGGATGATCTGAAGAACCGTTTGGTTGCCAGCTTGATCGAGTCGAGATCACCGATGATTACATCGGGACGGATGCCGTACCGGCGTGCAATGTTTGCTCCGCCATCAGC
>JAERML010000302.1 GCA_016844425.1 Bacteroidota bacterium | reverse complement strand
ATCTCGCGAATACCATTATCGAAGAGGCGAAAGAGAAGTACAGCAAGCATCTCTTCACGAGGAAGCTCGATGGGCCGTTGCCGGTGTTGGTGGAGGCGGCAGGGGAAAATGCCCAATCGCGCTTCATTGCGCAGAAGATTTTGGAGTTGCGGGAAGAGGGGATTCCGCTTGACGAAATGGCCGTGTTGTTCCGGTCGAGCTTTCACTCGTTCGATCTTGAAATCGAGCTCTCGCGTCACGGACTGCCGTTTGTCAAGCGCGGCGGGGTGAAGTTTATCGAGACTGCGCATGTGAAGGATCTGTTGGCCCACTTGCGTGTGGTGGCCAATCCCTTGGATGCCGTCAGTTGGCATCGAGTGCTCAAGCTCATCGAAGGAGTAGGACCAAAGAAAGCGCAGGATGTTATGGCTGCACTTGTGAAATCGGACAATCCTTATCATGCCCTTCGTGAGGTGCCGGGGCGATCCGGGAAAGGGCTCAGAGATTTGGCCCTGACGCTCGAAAGTCTTGCCGGAGCCGGAGATCTTCGGCCAGCCGAGCAAGTGAATCATATTTACGAGTACTATTTGCCAATTCTCAAGGCGCAGCATGACGACTATCCCAAGCGCATGCGGGATCTGGATCATTTGCAGACGATTGCGGAGGGGTACCAGGAGGTCGAAACGTTTTTGTCCGACCTCGCGCTGGAGCCGCCGGATGGGAGTGCTACCGGCGTTGAGGCGCCCGATCGCGATGACGAACGACTGGTGTTGTCCACCATCCATTCTGCCAAGGGGCTTGAGTGGCAATGTGTTTTCGTCATCTGGATCGTGGATGGAAGGTTCCCATCGGTCTATTCGTTTAGTGAAGATGACGGGCTGGAGGAGGAGCGCCGGTTGTTCTATGTCTCCGTGACGAGAGCCAAGCGGCATCTGTACCTGACCTACCCGATCAACGTGTTTGATAAGGGAAGCGGCATGCTGCTGTCGAAACCGTCGCGTTTCCTAGACCCTGTATCGCCTGCGCTGCTGGACCAACTAGTCCTGGTGGAAGAAGGTGGTCGGCAAGATTGGTATTCCCGCGACGATCATTAAGCAGGATGCTGAAAAAGTCCGCCAGCGTAAGAAGACAGTTATTTGGTTTATTTGGTTTGTCTCGTTTGTTTGGGTGAACCAGACCAACTCGATGAACTAAACAAACCAGATGAACCAGATTAACCCAGCGAGCCACGCTCGACGAGGGCGGCCTTTTTGAGCATCCTGCGTGGTGTGCCTCTATTATCCCGGACGTACAGACCAATTCTCGTGGTTCCAAGGGATGTTCAATTGAACATTTAACATTCAACATTGAGCATTATGGTCATGAGTAATGCGGGTTAATATCGATGATGTGTGCGCTGTGCAAAGTGGTTGCGATGGGTCTTCTCATGTGCGGACTTCTTTTCGCGTCGAATGCGGGGATGTCGGAGGAGCGTCTGCCGTTAACCGACCGGATGTGGCGTCAGTTGCTTAGTGAGGCTCATGCTCTGGGTCTTCCGACGAAGTTCCTCAAGGCAGTCCCACCGAGCTTCGTGCAGTTTGAGTTCGACGATTTACACAGCGATGCCGCCGAATATCATCTCGGGGAGCATCGGATGGTGCTCAATCGTGCGCTGTCCTTTAATGGAGCCGGGGCCACGTTGCGTCCGCTCGGGCGACTCACCCATGCCCAGATCGGAACGCTCTATCACGAACTGTTCCACGCTTATATCGACTACCTGGTGACGGTGGCTGAGACATCGCCCGAGGTTGCGCCGGATCCATTGCTCGCTTTTGCGAGAGTGCAGCAGGGCTGTCACTATGGAGCGGTGTTGATCACACCGCTTGTGCAGAGGAAGGGTGAAACTGAGGAGCGATTTCTGACCGAACGTGAATCCTGGGAAGCCCTCAACGAAACATGGGCGGTGTTTGTCGGGTGGATCGTGTGGAACCAGTTGGAATTGACCAGCCGCGGAGCACGATCGATTCAGAAATCAGGGAAGAGCCAGAATGAATGGTTGAGTCGTCTCAGGAGCGCGGATCGAGAAGGAATTCTCCGTGGGTATTACGAACCGGAAGATTCTGGTGAGCGGGCCGTCGCTCAAAAGCGATACTTAGCCCCTGCATCGCGTTTGTCGGAACAAGAAGCAGCGGTACTGATGAAGAATATCATTGAGTTTCCCCCCAGTCTCCTAGCCCGTGCGAAGGAGGTTCTTTCTGGTTTAGGCCAAGGGGTTGAACGATACGGTCAGTGCGGATAGGACAGGGCGAGTCTTCTTAAGCCTATGAAATATCAGTGACATGCTCAGATGAAGTGAGCTTATTCCGCAGTAGTATCGAGAAAGACCAGTATGAAAAAGAGGGAACCTGGAAGGATGGAACCAGGAAAACTTAGGCAGATAGGCGCGGTCAAATAAAAACAAGATAATTCTGCGTTAGGGTCTTGACTTCGCCAGACTTCATCAATAGAATCCAGCGTTTCATAAACAAGTCTTTGTCCACAGCTCACCGACTTCATCCTTTTTAAATAAGGAAGGAGGATCC
>JAERML010000301.1 GCA_016844425.1 Bacteroidota bacterium | reverse complement strand
CGTGAAGAAACGTGAGAAGAGTGACTGTGCTGTTGAGATTCCCGATGACAGTGTACGTGGAAAGGGGGATGCTGATACTGTAGCCAACGCCCTGTGTGTCGATGATGACTTCGGTAGGTGACTTGGAGGTAAGAGTGCCCCTGATGGAAGCGATCATGCTTTCACACGCTCCGGATGTGCGACAACAAACGATTTCCAGTCGCGGTGCTTCGCCGTGGGAGTGACAATCCTGTTGAGGTGACAGATGGCGATGGCGAGCGCGTCGGAAGCGTCCAGGATCATCGCACCCTGCTTGAGTTGGAGGAGGGACTTGACCATGAATTGTACCTGCTCCTTCGATGCGGAACCGTTCCCAACGATCGCCTTCTTGATCTCCCGGGGAGAGTATTCTGTTGTGGGAATCTCACGTTCGACGGCCGAGAGAATGGAGACACCCCGTGCATGTCCGAGCTTGAGGGCGGACTGGGCGTTTTTCCCATAGAATGCAGATTCGATGGCGAACTCATCCGGCTGATATCGTTGAATGACGGCCGAGAGTTCAGAGTAGATTTTCTTGAGTCTCAGCGGCATGGAATGCTCAGCACGATTGGTGATTGTTCCACACGACAGCATGCGGATATTGCGACCCGTGCGCTCGACAATGCCGTAGCCCGTCACCAGCGTTCCCGGGTCGACACCCAGAACAATGATCGAATCTCGGTGTAGCCGCGTGATATCCCGGCGACGGACTGTACGTTTTCCATTAGCCGTTGAGGGAGGCAAATTCTTTCTCGTCAATATCAAAGTTGGAGTAAACGTTTTGAACGTCGTCGTGCTCTTCGAGAGCCTCCATCAGCTTAAGGGTTTGTTCCGCTTCCTTTCCCGATACCTTCACGGTGTTTTGCGGGATCATCTGGAGAGATGCATTCTCAATGGTGATCCCTTTTTCCTCGATGGCTTTCTTCACTGCATCGAATGTGGCCGGTGAAGTGGTGACGGTGTACGTATCGTCCTCGGTCTGCATGTCTTCAGCCCCCGCATCGAGAATGATGCCGAGGAGATCATCCTCACTCAGGGGCTTCTTCTGGCCCGCTTTGAGGATAACAATGGTTCCCTTGCGGTGGAACATCCAGGCGACGCTTCCAGAGTGACCGAGGTTGCCATTGTTTCGAGAGAAGACATGCCGCATCTCGGAAACGGTTCGGTTATTGTTGTCCGTGACAACTTCAACAATGATGGCCACCCCGCTTGGCCCATATCCCTCGAATGTCACTTCTTCGTATGAGACGCCGGGGAGTTCTCCGGTTCCTTTTTGCATCGCCCGTTTGATATTATCGGCCGGCATATTGGATGCCTTTGCTGTCTGGATCGCAAGGCGCAGACGGGGGTTTCCATCCAGGTTGCCCCCGCCGTTCTTGGCGGCAATGGTGATTTCCTTGATGAGACGCGTAAACAGCCGCCCCCGTGCTGCGTCCGTGGCTCCCTTCTTCCTCTTGATCGTTGCCCATTTTGAATGGCCTGACATCGCATGACCTCCCTGAATTCGTGGTTATCGTAAGTCGCGGACTTTCAACTGGGGAACCGTGTCTCCCTGGCGACCGCCGGCGGGAGCTCCCCAGTCGTTCTCTTCAACGGAAAAAACACACTCGAGATCTCTTCTGCCATTCGAAACGCGAGGCAGGAGGTAGCCAAGCCCGAACCCAATCGCATCGAACACCATTCCGTTCTGGCGCACTTTGAAACGGAGGTGGTTCTTTCCGACGATCCTTGGCGATCCTGCAACTTCCAGGCCGCGGGCGAGAAACGTCGGCTTCATATTGCTTGGCCCGAACGGAGCAAACTCTTTGAGGATCCGAACGAAACGAGGGTTGAGATCGGCAAGGGAAAGCTCTGTGTCCACTTTGATCTCGGGAGTCTTCAGTTCCTCTGCCATCATTTCCTTCACAGCGGCATTGAACGCCTCACGGAATTCGTCCAGTCGGGAGATTTCCACGGTAAGCCCTGCAGCGTACTTGTGACCGCCAAACTGGATGAGCGTGTCTTCGCATTGTTTCAGGGCCTTATACACGTCGAAGCCTGACACACTGCGCGCAGAGCCTTTTGCAACACCGGCGACTGTTGCCATCATGATGGATGGTTTGTAGTATTTTTCAACCATACGGGATGCAACAATCCCCACGACGCCCGGGTGCCAGTGTTCCTGATGGAGGACGATTGCGGATTCCGCTTCCACATCAAGCATCTCTTCGGCAAGCACTTGAGCCTGCGCAAAAGTGTCCTCGTCGATTTTGCGGCGGTTCCGGTTTTCTTCTTCGAGTATTTGTGCCAGGTCTCGGGCCTCTTCCGGATCGGTGCTTATGAGCAACCGTACCGCGCGCATGGCATCACCGAGCCGCCCGACTGCATTGATCCGCGGGGCAAGGGCAAACACGATTTGGCCCGTCGTGATTTCCTTGAACTCAAATCCGGCACTGTCCACAAGGGCTTTGATCCCGGGTCGCGGGTTCTTGTTGATTGCGGCTAGGCCGAGTTTCACCAGCACGCGGTTTTCGCCGTTGAGCGCGACAATA
>JAERML010000080.1 GCA_016844425.1 Bacteroidota bacterium | reverse complement strand
GCATCGACGGGTTCCTTTCATCGTCGGCTCGCCAAGTACGGAATGTGAACTGCTGGAAAGGAGATTTGATCGATCTACCGTTGCACTGGTCAACTACGGCGTTGACCATACTGTCCACACTCCACACGGGGAGGCCAAGAGCCCGACACCGCTGATCGGGTACTTCGGCAGGCTGAAAAAATACAAGAGGGTTGATCATCTCCTGCGGGCACTGTCGGGGGTGCTGAAGGAAATTCCCGACCTCAAGCTGCTCATCGTGGGGGAGGGGGATGATCGTCCGAGGCTCGAAGCCATAACGCGTGAGTGGGGCTTGACGAAGAGCGTTGAGTTCACAGGATTCGTCCCGGAGGATCGGAAAGTGCGCCTTCTTCGACAAATGTGGTTCAAAGTGACGACCTCATCAAAAGAGGGATGGGGTTTGACCGTGGTGGAAGCGAACGCGTGCGGAACGCCTGTGCTTGCCAGCAATGTGCAGGGGCTTCGCGATGCGGTCAAAAATGGGGAGACAGGACTATTGTACGAGTACGGTAATGTGAGGGATCTTGAGGAGAAAGCACTGCTCCTTCTCAAGGATCGGTCCCTGCGGGAGCGACTGTCGGAAAACGCGATCCGCTGGTCGAAGAACTTTGATTGGGATAAGGCTGCGAAACAAACGCTTGCCCTTCTCGAACGCCGCGTCCAACAGGTAAACAATTGAAGCTGCGATTCACGCCGACCTCATTCTCGCGAGTTGAACGATTGCCACGCCACCGAGAATGACCGCGGTTGCGATAACAGTCCTGAAATCTACCGGCTCGGCGAGGACAAGTGCCCCGAGAATTACCGCAACGATCGGGTTTACGTATGCATAGGTGGACGCTTTTGCCGCAGGGACATGGCGAAGCAGGTACGCGTACGCTGTGAATCCAACGATCGAGCCAAACAAGATCAGATAGACCACCGCAAGCACACCGGACGTAGTCCATCGAATGGACGCCCACTCACCCGCTGCAAGTCCGATCACTGTCAGGACCAGACCACCGGCAAGCATTTGAATTCCAGTGTTCACAAAGATGTCTCCACCAACGGGATGTCGTTTTGAGTAGATCGATCCGGTAGACCAGAAGAACGATGCACATACCAGTCCGATTATTCCTCCGATGTCAATCTGCTCCCCCGACAAAATCCCCAGGCTCGGAGAAACAAGCACCACTACGCCTCCGAATCCGATGAGGATTCCCACCCAGCCAAAGCCCGAGAGTCTGTGCCCACCCGGGATTACCGCGTCGATAGAAGACATGAAGAGCGGGACTGTGGCAACGATTAGTGCCGCGAGTCCCGCCAGATGACGCCAGCCGGTCGCTGTCGACGGGAAGGGTCTGTTCCAGATTCTTCCAGCCCCGACCAGGATGGATCCGGATACGAGAAATCGCATTCCAGCCAGCAAGGCGGGAGGGATGTCCATCACGCCGATTCTGATCGCAAGGTAGGTTGATCCCCAGATGATGAACAGGCTGAGGTATGCAACAACAAGTCGAACCCGAGGTGGATGGCCTGCGGAAGTATCCATCGTTTAGTGCCGCAGCCTTTTCAACAATTGTATCTGTCCCGCATGATACAAATCGTGAGAGGAAATGCCGTATATGATCTGGGCGTTGCTAACCTTGCTGTTCGACGGGGTCGAAGCGAGCTTATTGGCAGGAAAGGAAGCGATCGCTGAACGCATCGAGCGGTGAGTGTCATCGAGCAGAGCGATATCAGCTTGCCATGCCGCGTCGGAGCGATCCGCTGGTCTCGTGAACCAATTGCTCCCCTTCAACGAGAATGAACCACGCTTCTCGCCCAGAAGTCTCCGGCGAACAATGTACTTCCAGTACGCGGCATGTACAACGACCTCCCAGACATTGTGTCGTCCCGGGGCCGGTCGCCACGCCGCCTGATCCGGTGTCAATCCCCGGATGGATCCGCGCAGGTTGGTTCCGTGCCATGCCCTGTGGTCGTATGCCTGGTCGATGATATCAAGGAGAAGCTGAATCTCAGCGTATCTGGGTGCCATCATTATCACCTTTGAGTTGTTGTTTGATGTACGATGCGCATGATTCGGGAGTTTCGACAATCGTGACATATCGTGTGCAATCGCTCAAACCCTCCCATGCCAGTTCCTCTTTCAGTGTCTCGACAACTCCTTTCCAGAATGCTCCCACAAGCACGATGGGTTTTTCCTTGATCACGTTCTTGTTCATGAACTCCCACGCAGCCGCGAACTCAAGGAGAGTTCCGGTTCCTCCTTTCAGAATGACGTAAGCGTCGCCGCGGGAAATCAGACTCAGCATCCTCTCAACAAGAGTCGTTGCGGTGAATGTGGTATCAATCCATCGGTTTGCCTTTCGCGGGAAGATGTCAGAAATAACACCGATGGTCGCACCCCCGCTCTCCTTTGCGCCGCGCGCAGAGGCTTCCATGATTCCTCCGTACCCGCCGTTACAAACAGTGAAGCCGGCCCTGGCGAGTTCCCATCCCACATCGTACGCAAGATGGTACTCAGGTTCGCTTTCTCTGGGTCGGGAACTTCCAAAGACAGTAACGACTTGTCCCTTCGCATCCATCAATTCAAGAATTCCCAGGAAATGCCGAAGCGGATGGCCCGATCCAGTACCGGATAGTACGGGGTCGTGAAGTACCCGATATTGGTCAGGTTCTCCCACATAAGGTGGATATACGCATCACCGATATGCGCTGTTGCAAAGAAGTCCACCGAGGAGCCGAGTCCGATCTTGGGCCCGGTGCCCGGCACGTACGCAAGGATCTCCGGATTGAATTCCATCCCGACGTGCGAAGCAACGTATCTTCCACGAAAGCCTGTTTTCAGTTCCAGCTTATTGTTGAGAAGTGTCTGCCAGAAATAGATACCCCCGTTGGCAGAAGTTTTTGGAAAATCCTGAAGCGTTACTTCCTGCGTTTTCCTGATGATGAACGTGCCCGTTCCTTCGAGGGCGAGTACCCAGAAGCGCCAGTGGAGCTTCGCTTCCACACCGTTGGTTGTGACCTTGTCGATGTTCCCAATGACCATCGATGGGAAGGTCGAACTTGAGGAACCCGGCGTGAAGACGATGGCATCGTCAATGGTCCGATGGAAATACGCGATCCGAAGATTCAACCCATTTGCCAATCGAAGTTGTGCGCCGATCTCCGCTTGCCTGTGCTTTTCGGAATTGAGGGGGTCGGGTCTCGTCACCGTTGTATCGCTCCAGAAGAGCTCTTGATACGTCGGGAATCGACGCGAGAATGACAGTCCGCCAAAAAGGGATATCTCCTCCGCGAGATGGAGCGTCGCGTCGCCGCCAAAGCCGGCGTAATCCTTTTTCAGGTATTGGTCGTAACGTCCGTATCCTGCCACCGTAATCAGCGTGCCGAGCACGAGCTCTTCTTTTGCCCAGAGACTACCGACAACGTTTCTTCTCCTGCCGATATTCGGGCTGGCCTCAATTTGTCTCAGTTCAATTGTCGCGCCGAGATTGAACCGCTGGAACTCGGTGTCGAAGTTCTGCGTCAATTGCGCCCCCATCCATGATGACCGATGGTCGGACTTGATGAACAACCCATTACTGGGACTTTTGGTCTCTTCGTCCCGGTACTCTCTTAGGTTGTTCGAGTAGTAGAGCGTTAACATGGAGACATTGGTCGTGTCGCCGAAGATGGTCCCAACCAAGGAGAGGTCCACGTCGTTCCTCGAGATCTTCTCGAAGGCATCTGTGTTTCTCATGGTTGCCTGCAGCGGGTCAAGTGAACGCGCCGGTCCGGACACCGCATAGTCCACTCCTCCGTTAAGCTGTGTCTGTGTACTGGTCAAATACTCGGACAGGATGATGTTGAAGTCGCGGGAAAGATTATACCGGACCTTCACGCGCATGTTCCATGCTTCATGGGCACTGTTCGGAAATCTCCCTTCGGTGCCCTGATGTTGAAAGCCGAACGTAACGTTGACCTTGCGGGAGATGTTCTGACTGAAGGTCCCGTCGCTGTAGGCGTATTTCCAGGCACTCTCAGAGTAGTTCAACTTCGAGAAGGCCCTGTTGCTGTTGTAGTTTTTTGTGATGAGATTGACCGCTCCGCCGGAGCTGTTGAGCCCGTAAAGGAATGCCCGCGGTCCCGTGATGACCTCGATGCGATCCGCGTATTCGGTAGTGAAGTGGAAGAGGTTATATACACCCGAGGCGGGGTCGTTCAGCAGTCGTCCATCCATCGTGAAGGCAATGCTCCGCCAATCCTGCCCGCGGACGTTCAGTTGACTGTATTGCCCTTCGCTATTTTGTTCCCGAAGCTGCACACCAGGAATGGTTTCGAGGATCCCACCGAGATACCGATAATCAAGCCAGTGAAGGTCTTCCTTGGTCAGGTACTGACTTGAATCAAGCCAACGGTCGTAGGTTCCAACAAGTGAGGGGGTGCTCATTCGTCCGAGTGAGTCGAGTGCGATGGAATCTGCCGGAACGAATGTGGTATCTGTCGGCGTCTGCACTGCCGTATCGAGTTGAGCCGCAATGGTCAGTGAATCTACAGATGAGGTGGGAATTTGTTGAGCTACGGCTTCGGCTGGATCCCCCACGAAATACACGAAGAAGAGAATGATGAGGGGAGAAGTCTTCGGCAAGGCGAGTCCTGTTGTTCAACTATGCGGAAAAATATATCCAGAATGGTCAAGAGAAGCAAGGTGAGGTATTCACACTTCTTCGGGGACAAAGTGCGGCGGCGTGGAGAATGTCTTGTATCCCTTGGCGCGGAACGCACGGGCGATTTGTTCTGCTTCATTCCGATGTGAGAACAGTCCAAAGACGGACGACCCGCTTCCAGACATGAGGGCGAACTCGGCGCCGCTGCGCAGCATGTCCTCCTTGATGCGCTTGACTTCAGGGTGATGCGCAAAGACGGGAACCTCGAAATCATTCCACAGCCTTTCGCGCAACGTAGAAGCTGACATCATGGGGTCTGCCAGGATTTGCTTGAGGTTGATGTCAATGGCGCGAGGAGCCATCTGCTGATATGCCCACGCCGTGGAGATGTGAATTCCCGGGTTGCATAGGAGGATGGTATACGGAAGGACAAGCGGGAAGTACTCGAGTACTTCTCCTCTCCCTTTTGCTACAGCGGATCCATTTCCAAGGAAGTATGGAACATCAGAGCCGAGTTTCAGGGCGAGCGCACGGAGTTGCTCCTCATCTAATCCTTCTCCCCAATACGACGGAAGTCGGCGCAGCACGGTCGCTGCATCTGAACTTCCACCACCAAGACCGGCACCGACCGGGATGTTCTTCTGAATTGAGATTTTGACCCCCTCGTTTACTCCAAGTTGACGGCGCAGGAGGTTTGCCGCCTTGAAGCAAATGTTACGCTCGTCCCCCGGGGCTTCGCGCGACGAACTTTCCACGATGATCTCCGGCGAAGGGGAGATCGTAATCTCGTCAAACAGGTCGATTCGGTGAAAGACCGTTTCAATGCTGTGGTACCCGTCCGGGCGTTTCTCCAGAACGAGGAGACCGAGGTTAATCTTGGCGTACGCGCGAAATGATGACAAGGGGAAAGGTGGATCTATGAATGGATTGGTCTTGGCCAACCGTAAGAATACAGAATTCAATCCTCAAAATACAGTCCTCCCCGTGGACCGCCGCATCCTAAAGACCAATGAACCATCTCTCTTGAACCATCTCTCTCTTTTGATTGTCAACTCAGATTTTCGTATCATAGCCCGTCCAATATTCACCGCTACTCCACTAACCCACAGAATCTGTCATGCTGTCCGGCTGCTACGGATGACCTTTCCTACGATCAAGCTTCACAACAAGATACTTCTTGCCCTCGTCTTTGGCGCCATCTTCGGGGTTCTCTTCAACGTCAGCAAGTATAAGCTCGAGATCACCTACGCCGATGCTACCAACGCACTTGTAGAGGAGGTAGTCGCGGATTGGTCGAGCATCGAGTTGCTCAATACAGAAACCCGGCAAGTGAGCGCCACCTTTGGTCCATCGGATCAGCTCAAGATACTGCCATTCTTTGCTCACCTCACGAAAGCAGAAAAGAACAAAACGGCGGTGTTGGTCTCGTTTGCATCTTCCACACCGAGGCGGTTCGACAGGGTCGACTCCATTGAGAAAGTGAAAACCGTGGCAGTACTCATCAAGCCGATTGGGACAATCTTCATCCGGCTGCTTATGTTTGTTGCGATACCGATGGTGCTTTCTTCGCTGATCGTGGGGACAGCAAGCCTGGGCGATATCAGGAAGGTTGGGCGGATCGGCGCAAAGACGCTGATGTTTTATCTGATTACGATTGTCTCTGCCATCTGCATCGGGCTCGTGCTTGTGAACTACATCCAGCCCGGAACGCGACTGGGAGCAGAGTCCCGGGAGAAACTCATGGTGGATTTTCAAGGCGGCGTCCAGGAGAAGCTTCAGATGGAAACATCCGTGAATCTTGTGGACATGCTGGTCAAGGTTGTCGCGACAAATCCAATAGCAGCGATGGCAAATGGCGAGATGCTGCAGATTATCTTCTTTTCCATAATGGTGGGAACGTGTCTGACGTTGATTGCGAAGGAAAAATCGGCGCATGTTGTCGGTTTCTTTGATGGTTTCAGTGATCTGATGATTCAGATGGTGGAGCTCGTAATGAAGGTTGCGCCATTTGGTGTATTTGCCCTCATCTCCGCCACCGTGGGGGAATTTGGATTCGACATTCTCCAGACGCTTGCATGGTATTCCGCAACGCTGGTGTTGGGCTTCCTTCTCCACCAATTCGTGACACTGGGCCTGCTGGTACGTGTCTTTGGAGGCATGAATCCCCTGCATTTTTTTCGGGGTATCAAGGAAGTGATGCTGATTGCTTTCAGCTCAAGTTCCAGCGCTGCGACGTTGCCGATCAACATGGAATGCTGCGAGAAGAACCTCGGTGTGCCCAAACAGATTACCAGTTTTGTGCTTCCGCTTGGCGCGACAGTCAACATGGACGGGACATCCATGTATCAGGCAGTAGCGACGGTATTCATTGCCCAGGTCTATGGTATTCACCTGGATGTTGCTGCCCAGCTCACCATCATTTTTACAGCGGTGCTCGCCTCTATTGGTACAGCGCCTGTGCCAGGAGTCGGTATCGTGATGCTCATTATTGTCCTCCGGTCGGTGCATGTGCCTGAGGAAGGGATTGCAATCATTCTCGGCGTCGATCGGATACTCGACATGTGCAGGACAGTGTTAAATGTTTCCGGTGACGCGGTGGTGGCAGTGATCATGGCAAAACAGGAAGGTATTCTCAAGACAACAGATCCGGAGACAGTGTGATGGTTCATTTTTCGAGTATTCCCATTGGTAATGGAAAACCGTTAGTGTTGATCGCGGGGCCGTGTGTGGTCGAGAACCGTGAGATGATTCTTCGGACCGCGGAGCAGGTGAAGGCGACCGCGGCGAAGTACCGCATACCTGTCGTTTTCAAATCCTCGTACAAGAAGGCGAACAGGACAAGCAGCAAGTCCTTCATGGGGATCGGTATCGATGAATCGTTGAAGATCCTCGCTGAGGTGAAGCGTGATCTCGGGCTCCCCATCCTTACCGATATTCATTCCGAGCCTGAGGCTGCGATGGCCGCTGAGGTTGCTGATGTCCTCCAGATTCCTGCCTTCCTCTGTCGCCAAACGGAGTTGTTACATGCAGCCGGTGCGACAGGAAGGGCAATCAACATCAAGAAAGGCCAGTTCCTGGCCCCGGAGGACATGAAACACGCCGCAGAGAAAGTAACGGAAACGGGAAATCACAATATCGCGTTGACAGAGAGGGGGACGACATTTGGCTACCACAACCTTGTCGTAGATATGCGTTCGCTGAAGGTCATGCGTGAGCTTGGCTATCCGGTCATCTTCGATGGGACGCACTCG
>JAERML010000300.1 GCA_016844425.1 Bacteroidota bacterium | reverse complement strand
AGATCGCTGAACCCGCGAGGAAGCATTTCCCCTTTGGAGTTTTGTACCATCACCTTGAGATAATAAAATTGATCCGGCATAAGGATCGTCACTGGTTCGCGCGTGAGGTTGCGAACTGTAACATCAAACCAGATGATTTCTCCCTCCACGAAGGTATTCTTGGCAGAACCAAGTTCGAGTGATATTTTGCCCGCAATGCTCGTAGGTTTGTCGATTTCGGCGAGCACGTGTGTGCATGGCAACAGGGTGAAAATTGGAAGAGTGGAAGCAAACAGGCTGATCCTCAGCCGTCCAGAGACGTTCATGATCCCCCTCCGGTAAATCTATTTTGCGCACGAGCTATTCGGATCATACTCCGGTTGTATTGTAGGTGAAGGTCAAGGATTAGGGTTTGGCGTGCTGAGAACAAAAGATCACGTCCTCCCAAACCGTCTGTCCAATTCCTCCACGGAGATCCGGAGAACAATCGGTCGGCCGTGCGGACAGACGTACGGCATCTTCGTAGCAAACAACTGGTCGATAAGTGACCGCATCTCCTGCTCGTTCAGCTTATCGCCGGCCTTGATTGCTGCCTTGCAGGAGAACGACTTGGCAAGGTTGTCCCGCACCTCCATCGGCGCATGCTGCTGGTACTCTTTGTACAGATCGAGGAGTTCGCCCACCACCTTCCCTTCACCGCCTGTGCGGAGGTCGGGAGGGACGCCGTCGATCACCACTGTTGTCTTTCCAAAGGGTTTGATGGAAAACCCAAGCAGCTCGAAATGCGGCAACAGCTCTGTCAATAACGCAAAGTCGCCCGGGCGAAGCTCCACCGTTTGAGGGAACAAAAGCTGCTGTGAGGAAGGAATGGCATTCTCGAACCGCGCCAGCGCCCGCTCGTACAAGACCCGCTCGTGCGCAACATGCTGGTCTACGATCATCAGCCCATTCCGTATCTGCGAGAGAATATACTTGTTGTGGAGCTGCCAGATCAGTGCGGTCTCTCCCTTTTCAGGACGGACCCCTTCGTGCGGGAGTGTCTTCGGTTCCATCTGAGCCGGACCTTCAACGGCACTTCGCGCAAACCGTTCATCAATATTAATGTTGCCGAGCAGACGCGAGGCAATGTCGGCACCGTCGGACGGTCGTGGGGAAGAAAAGGCAAAGTCCGGCTGTGTAGTTGGGAGTATCTCCCCCGTCGCCGTGTCGATCCGTTGTTCCGGCCAGAGATGCTGTCGGCCCGTGAATCGGAGCCCCACCGTACCTTCTTCAATCCCCCGCTCATTGAAAGTCGCCGCGGGGACTGCTTCGCTCATGGCAAGCGTCTTCCGGACAAGCGTGGACACAAACCGGTAGATGTTCTGCTCGTCCTCGAATTTCGCTTCCATCTTGGAGGGATGGACGTTCACATCCACACGGTGCGGATCGATATCGATGAAAAGGAGGAAGAACGGGAATGCCCCTTTGATCATCAGATGTTCGTAGGCAGAGAAGACCGCGTGCGAGATATTGCGGTTGGTGATGTAGCGCTTGTTGAGGAAGAGATACTGGTTGGCCCGGGTCCTTTGTCCGAATGACGGCTTGCCGAGGTAACCGGAGACCGAAAGATACTCGGTCTTCTCTTCGGTCCAGACCATCCCGCTGAACAGCCGCTCCCCAAACACATCGAGCAGCCGGTCTTCGAGTGTTCCTCCCCGCAGGTCGAGCACCGTATCGTCATCGCTGATGAACTTCACGGCCGCTTCGGGATGACTGAGAGCCACGCGCTGCACGACATCGTAAATATGACGGAACTCGGTGTTCGTGCTCTTGAGGAATTTCAGTCTGGCGGGGATGTTGTAGAAGAGATTCTGAACAGCGAACGAGGTCCCTGGTTCTCTCCCCTCTTTGGAAATGCGAGGACTGCCACCACCGTCAATCTGAACAACCGTCGCAACATCATCCTCAGCGCGCCGGGTCTTCATCGTCACCTGCGCAACAGCACCAATCGAAGCAAGAGCCTCACCACGGAACCCGTACGTCGTGATGGCCTCAAGGTCTTCGTAGCTCGCAATCTTGCTCGTGGCGTGACGTCCGAACGAGGCAACGGCATCCTGTTCGTCCATGCCAACGCCATCGTCCACCACCTGGATGAGTTTTTTCCCCCCATCCTTGACAATCACGACGATGCTTTTCGCATCGGCATCGAGGGAGTTCTCCAGCAGCTCCTTCACGACGGATTCCGGACGCTGGATCACTTCCCCGGCGGCAATCTTGTTGGCAAGATGCTCGGGGAGTATTTGTATACGGTTATGGTTCATGCGCCAACTGTGTGCACAATGAATCTGCCTGGATTGCCATCAGACGATTACGCTTGCTCGAACAATGCGTCAACAAACGCCTTCCGATCAAACGGCTGCAGATCGTCGATCTGTTCTCCCACGCCGATGAACTTCACCGGGACGCTCATCTCTTTGCTGATGGAGAGGACAATTCCTCCCTTTGCGGTGCCGTCCAGCTTGGTCAGAACAAGTCCGGTCACGCCGACTGCCGCACTGAACTGCTTCGCCTGCTGCATCCCGTTCTGTCCGGTGGAGGC